>CAUJGH010000646.1 GCA_963169575.1 Myxococcota bacterium
GTAGTCCGGCGCCGTATCGATCAGGTTGATGCCGGCATCGAGGACACCGTGGAGCAGCCGCTCCACCTGGCCGGCCGACAGCTCGCCGGCGATCCCGCCGATCTCCATCGCGCCGAAGCCGAGGCGGGTCGCCGCGAAGCCGGTCCGTCCGAGGATCGCGGTCGCGAGCGTCAAGGCATGGCCTGCGCGCCGGGCCGGACCCGGCCACGCGCCCGGCGCCCTGCCCCGCTGCGTCCGCCGCGCGGCGTCTCGGCCGACGGCATCTCAGCCGAGACCGTGCACCATGACGACGTTCGACTTCGTCGCCTGCCAGCGGATCTTCGCCGCCGCCTGATAGCCCGGCGAGTTGTACCACTGCTTCATCTTCTGCTCGGATTCGAATTCGAGGATCACCGTCTTCGGCCCGGCCCAGCTGCCCTCGAGGAGCTCCGGCTCGCCGTCCATCGCGAGCACCTTGACGCCTTCGAACGGCGCCTTGGCGGCCGCCTCTTGATAGGCCTGATAGCCGGCCTGATCGTGGATCTCGACCTGGGCGATGAAGTAGACGGGCATGGAGGCGTCCTTTCTCTCGAGGATCGATGCAGGATGATCGGTCGCTCTGGGCTCGGTTCCGGGTTCTGTCGAGGACTCTGTCGTGGCTCTGTCGAGGACTCTGTCGTGGGGTCTGATCCGGACTCTGCTCCGGGCGAATCTTTCGCCGGGATCGTCCGCGCGCTCGGGATCCAACCCGATCCGCGCGTGGGGCGCAAGCGACGCCGAGCGGCGAACGGGGCCGCTTCGCGCGCGCTTACGCCCGTTGATCGAGCTGGACGACGTTGCCGTCGGGATCGCGCAGGAACGCGGTGCGGACGACGCCGCCCGCCGGCTCTCCGTACGCGAGCGTGTCGCCTTCGGCGGGCCGGACCAGGATCGGGACACCCGCCGCCTCGGCGCGCGCGACGAAGGCCTCGATGTCGTCGACCCAGAGGCCCCAATGATGGGTGCCGACCTGGAAGGTCTTCGCCGGCTCGCCGAAGGGCGCCTGCGAGAGCTGCTGATCGAGCACGATGAAGCTCTCGTGATGGCCTTCGCGCCAGCGCAGGTAGACGCCGCGCCGACGGATGGCCGGCGCATCGCCGATCGGCGGCAGCTCCTCGATCGCATCGAGCGAGACGTGCAACCCGAGCACGTCGCGGTAGAAGCCGAGCGAGCGATCCATGTCGCGGACGCCGACGGCGATGTGGGAGACGTTCTGGATCTTCATGGATTCCTCGCTTCCTCTAGGCCGATTTCGCGAGCGCGCGTTCGAACAGCACGAGCAGCCGGCTCCAGGCCTGCTCGGCCTTCGCCTCGTCGTAGACCGGCATGTCCGGCGGACACCAGCCGTGGAGCGCGCCGGCGTAGACCTCGACCTCCGCGGCGAGCCCCTGCTTCGCGAAGGCCGCGCGCAGGACGTTCTTCGCCTCGGGCTCCTGCTCGTCGTCGTTCGCCGCGATCGCGACGAGAAAGCTCGCCTTCATGCCGGGGATCAGGCGATGCGGACTGTCCTCCTTCCCGGTCACGAGCCCGCCCCCGTGAAACGAGGCGACGGCGCCGACCCGATCCGGGCGGGCAGCGGCGGTGCGGAAGGTGATCGGCCCGCCCATGCAATAGCCGAGCGTTCCGATCTTCCGGCTGCGATCGACGGAGGGCTGCGCATCGAGATGATCGACGAATGCCCGCGCGTCGCTCGCATGGGTCGCGGGCGAGAGCGTGCCCATCATCGCCATGATCTTCTCGCGCGTCTCGGGATCGGCGAAGCTCGCGCCCTCGGGCAGGAACGGCGCCTTCGTCTTGCGGTAGTAGGGATTCACGACGAGCACCGAATGGCCGGCGCTCGCCAGCCGCTTGCCCATCTGCCGCATCGCCGACCGCAAGCCGAACGCGTCCGGCCAGAGGATCACGCCGGGATGCTTCCCGCTCGCCGGATGCACGAAATAACAATCCGCCTCACCGTCGGGCGTCGGGACGAGGACTTCCGCGTCGACGACCGGCGCTCCGGCCTCCGCTGCCGCGAAGCCGGGCCAGAGCAGCGAGAGCCCGACGCCCGCCGAGAGCACCCCGAATTCCCGCCGCGACAGCTCGCCGCGCGCGCCCAGGAACGCGTCGTGGTCCGCGAAGGCCTTCTCGTCGCACATCCTGCCCCCTCCTCTGCTCGTTGGAAGTCTCCGCAGGGCGCCGCAGCCCGTCCGATGCGCAGCCTGCCCGAGCGCGAGTCTGGCGCGCGCGGCGCGCGCTCGCCAGAATCGACTCATGTCGAACCCGCCCGATCCCTTCGCCCCCGCCCGCCTCGGACCGATCCCCCTGCGCAACCGCATCCTCAAGGCGGCGACGTTCGAGGGGATGACGGGCGACCAGAACGTCGGCGAGCGTCTCGTCGCCTTCCATCGCAGGATGGCCCGGGGCGGCGTCGCGCTGACGACCGTGGCCTTCTGCGCGGTCTCGCCCGAGGGCATGGGGACGCCGAACGAACTGGTGCTGCGCGACGAGGTCGTCCCCGGCCTGCGCAGGCTCGCCGACGCGGTGCATGCGGAAGGCGCCGCGGTCTCCGCCCAGATCGGACATGCGGGCGCGGTCGCCGCTGCCGCAGGCCTGCCCGCGACGACGCCCTCGCCGCTCTTCAGCCCGCTCGCGATGCGGCGCACGAAGGCGGCGACGACGGCCGACATCGCCCGCATCGTCTCGGATTTCGGCGCCGCGACGCGGCGTCTGCGCGAGGCGGGCTTCGACGCCGTCGAGGTCCATCTCGGCCATGGCTATCTGCCGAGCGAATTCTTGTCTCCGAGGCTCAATCGCCGCCGCGATGCCTGGGGCGGCTCGCTCGAGAACCGCGCGCGCTTCGCCCGCGAGATCGTGAAGGCGGCGCGGGAGGCGGCGGGCGACCGCATGGCGGTGCTCGCGAAGCTGAACATGGACGACGGCGTGCCCGGCGGCTTCTGGCTCGACGAGAGCATCGCCGTCGCGAAGATGCTCGAGGCCGACGGCGCGCTCGATGCGCTCGAGCTGACGGGCGGAAGCTCGTTCGAGAACCCGATGTATCTCTTCCGCGGCGAGGCGCCGATCCACGAGATGGCGAAATCGATGCCGAGGGCCGTGGGGCTCGGACTGCGGCTTTTCGGACGCTTCTTCTTCCGCACCTATCCCTTCGAAGAGGCGTATTTCCGCGCCCATGCGCGCCAGTTCCGGGCCGCTCTTCGGATGCCGGTCATCCTGCTCGGCGGCATCAATCGTCGGGACACGATCGAACGCGCCATGGCCGACGGCTTCGACTTCGTCGCGCTCGGCCGCGGGCTCCTGCGGGATCCCGAGCTCGTGAACCGGATGGCGCGCGGCGAGACGAACGAATCGCTCTGCGTCCACTGCAACAAATGCATGGCGACGATCTACGCCGGGACGCATTGCGTGCTGGTCGACGAGGCGGCGCGCGCCTAGCGCGGGCCGCCGACCGCTGCGCCGCGTGCCCCGGCCGCGTCAGAAGACGACGGGCAGGGTCCCGAGGCCGCGCAGGAAGAGACTGTCGCGGTAGGCGGGCGGGGTCGTCTCGTCGAGGCGCAGTTCGGGGAATCGCTCCAGCAGGACGTCGAAGGCGTTCTGCAGCTCGCTGCGGGCCTGGGACTGGCCGAGGCAGGTATGGCGCCCGAGGCCGAAGGCGAGATGCGGATTCGGATCGCGCCGTACGTCGAGCCGGTCGGGGTCGGCGAAGACGGCGGGATCGCGATTCGCTGCGCCATTGAAGATGATGCAGACCTCGCCGGCGGGAATCCGATCCCCGCCGAGCTCGATCGGGACGTCGGCGACGCGCTGGCTGATCTGGACGGAGGTGTCGAAGCGAAGCAGCTCCTCGACCGCGGTCGGGATCCCGGATCGCGCGCCGCGCAGGAATTCGAGCTGATCGGGATGCTGCAGGAGCGCGAGCATGCCCATGCCGAGCAGGTCCTGGGTCGTTCCGTGGCCGGCCTGGAGCAGGATGTAACAGCTGCCGACGAGGTCCGCGTCGCCGAGGCCCCGGCCGTCTTCGTCCCGCGCATCGATCAGCGCGCTCATCAGGTCGCCGCGCGGGCGCCGGCGATGGTCTTCGATCAGCTCGAGGAAGTAGGTGGAGTAGCCGAGCGTCGCTTCCTCGCCCTGGCGAACGATCTCGTCCGTGACCTTGCCGATCTCGCCGCGGGCGGTCGATTGATGGGCCCAGTCGTAGAAGCGCGGCAGATCCTCGGTCGGAACACCCAGCATCTCGCAGATCACGATCACGGGCAGCAGGAACGCGAAATCGTGCACGAGATCCATGCGGCCCTTCGACTCGACGCGGTCCAGCAGCTCGTGGATGACCTCGCGGATGCGGCCATCGCGATGCTCGACGGAGCGCGGCGTGAACGCCTTCGAGATCAGGCCTCGGACGCGATCGTGCTTGTCCGGGGGGAGGAAGAGCAGCGTGTTCTTCTGCATCTCGACGAAATGCCGGCCGGCCGGCCCGACGTCGAAGACGTCGACGCCGCGAGCGTCGCTGCGGACATCGGGATGCTTCAGCGCCTCGCGCACGTCGGCGTAGCGGGTGAGGACCCAGGCGGGCTTGCCGGAGATCATGTCGGTGCGCAGGCGAGGGGCGAGCGCGCGCAGGCGGTGCAGGTAGGGATAGAGCGAGCCGCGGCGCTTCGGATCGAGGATCGCCTCGAGGACCTGTTCCGGGCTCTGCATTTCCGCCGCGAGAGCGGTGTCGCGCTGCCGGTCTCGCTCGGGTGTCGTCGTCATCGCGTCTCTCCTCGCAGGGGGTTCCGAGCCGGTCAACAAGCCTTCGCTAGCATGCGCGCATGGTCGCCGCCGCCGATTCTCCGATCCGCGAGCGAAGGCGCGGGGAGATCCTCGCCGCCGCGGGACGCCTCTTCGCCGAGCGAGGTGTGCGCGAGACGACCGTGCGCCAGATCGCCGAGGAGGTCGGCGTCCTCGCCGGCAGCCTCTACTACCACTTCCAGAACAAGGAGAGCATCCTCGACGGGCTGATGCGACCCTACGTCGATGCCCTGCTCGAGCGGTATCGGCGCTGCGCCGAGCGGCCGGGCGACGCGCGCGCGAAGCTGCAATGGCTGGTCGAGACGAGCCTCGAGGCGATGCTCGAGCATCCCCATGAAAACGCGATCCTGCAGGCCGAGCTGAACCGCAGCTTCCGCGACGCGCATTACACCTACCTCCGCGACGCCGTCGACGAGATCGAGCGCATCTACGTCGCCGTGATCGGCACCGGCATCGCGGCGGGCCGGATCCGGAGCGACGTCGAGGCCCATTTCCTGTTCCGCATCCTGATGGACCTCGTGAAGGGCACGGCCTTCTGGTTCGATCCCGACAGGCACCAGGTCCCCGACCTCATGACCGGCTGGTGGAAGGTGCTCGGCGAGGGCGTCTTTCCTGAACGCTGAGCCTGAACGCTGAGCCTGATCGGTCGTGGGCTCGCCGACGGATTGCCGTCTGCGCGCGGCCATTATATTGTGGGACGAGTTTTTTGAGCAAATGTTTGATCAAAAAAAATGCGCGCATCGCCCCGGGCGCCTCGGCATCCGGACGCGGCGCTCGGGATCCGTACGAGGAGAGCCTGCCATGACCCAGTCGTCGCCCCGCTACACGATCATCGACTCCGATACCCATGTGACCGAGCCCGCGGATCTCTGGACGAGCCGCGTCCCGGCCTCGATGAAGATGCGGGTGCCGCGCGTCGAATGGGATCCGGAGAAGAAGGCGGAGTGCTGGTACATCGGGGACCAGTGGATCAACTCCGTCGGCGTCACTGCGATCGCCGGCTGGAAGGAGCCCTACCCCTCCTATCCGCCGCGCTACGAGCAGATGCATCCCGGCGCGTACGGTTCCCATGCTCGGCTCGAGTACATGGACGAACAGGGCATCTGGGCGATGGTGCTCTATCCGAACGTCGGCGGCTTCGGCAACCAGGTCTTCGGGCGCCTCAACGACCCCGAGGCGAAGCTCGCTTGCGTCCACGCCTACAACGACTTCCTGATCGACTGGTCGGCGGCCGACAGCCGCCGCCTCATCCCCGTGATGACGCTGCCGATCTGGGACGTCTCCGCCTCCGTCAAGGAGATCGAGCGCTGCGCGAAGAAAGGCCATCGTGGCGTCCTCTTCACCGGCGAGCCCCAGAGCTTCGGCCTGCCGCTCATGGCCCACAAACACTGGGATCCCATCTGGGCCGCCGCACAGGACCACGACCTGCCCGTCAGCTTCCACATCGGCAGCGGCGATTTCGGCGACGAGTTCTCCGACGATCGCGTCGAGGTCGAGGGTTATGCGGCGACGTCGGCGCGGGCGGGCGCGAAGCTCTTCATGCAGAACGGCGCCCACGTCCTCGACCTGCTCTTCAGCGGCATCCTGACGCGCTACCCGAAGCTCCGCTTCATCTCGGTCGAGAGCGGCATCGGCTGGCTGCCCTTCCTGCTCCAGTCGGCGGACTACCAGTACAAGGCGATGGCGGTGAAGAAGGCCCGCAGCGACATGCCGCTGCTTCCGTCCGAATACTTCCGCCGTCAGGTCTACGCCTGCTGCTGGTTCGAGTCGATCCCGGACGACGCGATGCTCGAGTTCGTCGGACAGGACAACATCATGTTCGAGACCGACTTCCCGCATCCGACCTCGATCTACGGCAAGGAAGTGCAGGAGACGATCGAGAGGAGCCTCGGCACGCTCTCGGAGACGATGCGCCAGCGCGTGCTCTGGGAGAACGCGAAGCGGCTCTACGCGATCGAAACGCCCAGCGACCTCTGATCGGAGCCGACGCGGCCCGGCGCGCTCGGCCGTGCAAGCCGCGTGAGCCGCGTGAGCCGCGTGAGCCGCGTAAAGAGGGGAACCTTCCCTGCTTCGCGGGTGTCCGGGGGGCCGCCATGCATGAGAAGGCCATGAGCACGCCCGCGTTCAGCGCTCGATCCCGGCTGCGGGATCGCCCGCCTACGCGTCGGCACGGCTGGGTTCGCCGCGCGGGCCTCCTCGCCGCGGCGCTGCTCGTCGGCTTCGTTCTCGTCTCACGTCCCTCCGCGATGATCGAGCCGCCGATCCCGGAACAGGGCGAGCCCGAGCTCGCGCTCGTCCTGCCCGCCTTCCCCCCGACGCCCCCTGCGCGCTCGACCGCTTCGCGTCGCGCGCACCGGTCGCTCTCGCCGCACGGCGGACCGCCGCGCTCGCGCCTCGGCCAGCGCATCCCCGGGCTCGGCCGCGCCCCGGCCCGGCCCCGGCCCGCCACCCGACCCCTCTCCGGCCGCAGCCAGGGCGCCGCGCGGCCGCCATGAGTTTCGTTTCACCCAACCCAGGAGCCTCTTGCATGCCTTCGTTTCTCGCCTTCCGTCTGCGTATCTCCCATTCGACCCGCCCGCGCCCGGCCTTTCTCTCCGTCCTGATCGCGCTGATCTCCCTCTTCCTGATCGAGGACGTCGCCGCCCTCCACGTCCACGCCGAGGAACCGGTCGCCGCAGCATCGCCGGCCGCCGCTCCGCCGACCCACGATGCCCGTGTGAAGTTCGGTCCGACGACCGGCCTGCGCTTCGACTCCGATACTGCTCATCTCGAGCTGCATACCTTCAATTGGTTTCGCGCGACCAGCGACAGCCGCATCGGCGGCAGCACGCGCGCCCAGGCCACCATTCCCCTCGCTCGGCTGGTCCTGCAGGGCAGCGTCCTCGATCCCCGGCTGAGCTTCTTCTTCCAACCCGAGTTCGGCGCCAACAGCGGCGGCCAGCTGCTCGACCTCTTCGCCGAATGGCATTTCGATCCGCGCATCGGCCTGCGGATCGGCCAGTTCCGCACGCCGTATTCGCGCGCCTACATCACCCCGCTCTCGAACATCGAGCTGACCGAACGCGGCCTCGTCTCCGACGAGTTCCGCCTCGGCCGCGATACCGGCGCGATGGCCTCCGGCGACTTCGCCTCCGGACGGCTCCACTACGACCTCGGCCTCTTCAACGCGGCGAACATCGACGATCTCGCCGGCGACCGGGCCGCGCCCGAGGCCGTGCTGCGCACCGAGTGGCGGATCGGTACCCCCATTCCCTACGACCAGGCGCCCTCGCTGACCCTCGACGATCCGCACGGCCTCACGCTCGGATACGGGGGCTTCTTCAGCCGCCGCGGCGTGATTCAGAGCGACGGTGCGACCCGGGTCACGACGACCGAGAACGTCTACGGCGCAACCACCGATCTCGCCTGGATGCGCGGGCCGCTCAGCGTCCATGCCGAGGCCTACTACCGCGGCGCCGATCACTCCCCGCGCCCGACGCAATCCTTCGGCGCCTTCGTCCAGGCGGGCGTCTTCGTCTTGCCCCGCGTCCTCGAGGTCGGCGGGCGTGCTGGCTGGCTCACCAACGGTCACGACGTCGAGAGCTACGAAGCCTTCCTCGCCCAATACTGGAAGACCGATCGGATCACCTTCGGCCACCACCTGAAGACCACCCTCGACTATCGCTACGACAGCGGCGATCGCCCGACCTTCGGCTCGACGAACGGCACCACGAAGGGCGATCTGCGCGATCGCCATCGCGCGATGCTGCAGGCCCAGGTCTTCTTCTGATCGGGGCCGGCGAACGCGACGATTCCAGGCCTCGAGCGCGCGTCGACAGGCGCGAAGCGCCTACCTATGCTCGCGCGTCCGCTCGAGGAGGCATGCGCACGAATGGGATCGCTCGGGCTCCGCGGCCGGATGGAAGATGCCTTCGGCGCCTGGGCCCGCGTCGTCTCCCGATACGCGCTCTGGATCGTGCTCGCCCTGCTCGCCCTGACGGCGGCGCTCACGACGGCCATCCCGCAGCTGAAGGTCAAGACGGCGACCGAGGATTTCCTCTTCGAGAACGATCCGATCCGCGCGACCTACGACGCGTTCAAGACCGACTTCGGACAGGATCAGATCGCGCTCGTCACGATCGAGCCGCCCGAGGTCTTCGACCGCGCCTTCCTCGAGCGGCTCGTCGTCTTCCATCGCGAGCTCGAGGACGAGCTGCCCTATCTCGAGGAGATCACGAGCCTCTGGAACGTCCGCTCCGTCCGCGGCCGCGGCGACGAGCTCGTCGTCGAGGATCTGCTCGAAGAGATGCCCGAGACCGCTGCCGAGATGGCGGCGCTGCGGGAACGGGTCGTGACGACCCCCTCCTATCGAACGCGCGGTCTGATCTCCGACGATGGCCGCGCGACTTCCATCCTACTCGAGATCGCGACCTACTCCTCGGCGGCGGACGCGGAAGGCGGCGGTTCCGGCGAGGTCGCGCAGGCGGCCGATCCGGGCGACGCCGCCGAGCTGCTCGGCGGCTTCGAGGAGT
>CAUJGH010000647.1 GCA_963169575.1 Myxococcota bacterium
GCGCTGATCCTGTTCGGGCTCGGCGCGACGATGTTCGGCCAGCTCTCGCTCGCGGCGTGCTCCGATTGGCTCTGGAGCGAATATCCGCTCAAGCATCCGAACCTGAAGATCGCGATGTCCGAAGGCGGAATCGGCTGGGTCGCGATGCTGCTGGATCGCCTCGACAACATCATCGATCGCTCGGGCTACGGCCTCGGCTGGCCCATCCGGCCGGCCGATGTCCTGAAGCGGAACTTCTGGTTCTGCACGATCGATGATCCCTCGACGATCGACACCCGCCATCGCATCGGCGTGGAGAACATCCTCTACGAGACCGACTACCCCCACGGCGACGGCACCTGGCCCGACAGCCAGAGCGTGATCGAGAAATACTGGGGCCACATCGAACCCCGCGAGATCCGCATGATGTGCAGCGAGAACGCCGCCAAGCTCTACCGGCATCCGCTCCCGAAGGTCGTGTTGCCGCGCGACTGAAGGGACGGAGCGCGGCGGGGCGCGAGCGGACCACGAACGAGAGAAGGAGACGAGATGACATCGATCGTGATTCGCGGGGGACAGGTCGTCGACGGAACCGGGAGCGCGGCCTACGCGGCCGACGTGCTCGTGCGGGACGGCCGGATCGCCGAGATCGGACAGAAGCTCTCGGGGGACAAGACGCTCGACGCCTCCGGCGCCGTCGTCGCTCCGGGATTCATCGACATCCATACCCATTACGACGCCCAGGTCTTCTGGGATCCGGGCCTCACGCCCTCCTGCTTCCACGGCGTGACCACCGTCGTCGCCGGCAACTGCGGCTTCACGATCGCGCCGACCCGCGCCGCCGACCGCGAGACGATCGCGCTGACCCTCGAGAAGGTCGAGGACATGAACCCCGCGACCCTGATGGCGGGGATTCCCTGGGATTTCGAGACCTTCCCCGAATATCTCGCCTCGGTCGAGCGGCGGGGCACCGTGCTCAACTACGCCGCATACGTCGGCCATACCGCCCTCCGCCTCTATCACATGGGCGCCGACGCCTACGAGCGCGAGGCGAACGAGGCCGAAGTCGCCGCGATGGCACGCTCCGTGCGCGAAGCGATGGAGGCTGGGGCCGTCGGCCTCGCGACGAGTCGTGCGCCGACCCATGTCGGGATCGGCGGCAGGCCCGTCTGCAGCCGGCTCGCCGCGATCTCGGAGTTCGAATCGATGGCGCAGGAGCTCGCGAAGCTCGGGCGCGGCGTGATCGCGTCGACACTCGGTGCCGGCTTCGCCTACGACGAGGTCTACGCGTTCCAGAGACGGCTCGGTGTCCCTTTGACCTACACGGCGCTGCTCGCCATTCCCGGTCTCTGGCAGCACGCCTCGAACGTGCATGCCGCGGAGTACGCGAAGGGCACGGGCGTCTGGCCGCAGATCTCGGTCCGCAAGGTCACGCTCCAGATGCAGCTGAAGGCGCCGTTCTCCTTCGATCAGGCGAAATGCTTCACGGATCTCTACCAGGAGGCGCCCGAGCAGCGGGCCGTTCGATATCGCGATCCGGCCTGGCGCGCGATGGCGATCGAGCAGCTGAAGTCGACCCCGCTCCCGACGCGCTGGGAGAATTTCGACCTCGCCGAGAGCGAGGTCCATCCGCAGCACGTCGAGCGCAAGCTCGTCGACATCGCCCGCGAGCGCGGCGAGCATCCCTTCGACGCGATGGTCGCGCTCTCGCTCGAAGAAAACCTCGAGACCCGCTTCCGCTACGTCCAGGCGAACGACGACGAGGCGGGCATCACGCATCTGCTCCAGCAGAAGCAGATGGCGCTCGGTCTCTCGGATGCGGGCGCCCACGTCGGCATGCTCTGCGATGCGCCGCTTCCGACGGATCTGCTGGGCAACTGGGTGCGCGAGCGCGAAGTCATTTCGCTCGAGGCGGCCGTCCACAAGCTGACTGGCGAGCCGGCCGGGATCTTCCGCTTCGAGGACCGCGGGGTGCTGCGGCCCGGCGCGTTCGCCGACGTCTGCGTGTTCGAGCCGGAGACGGTGAGTCCCGGCAAGATCCGGCGGGTCCGTGATTTCCCGGCCGGTGCCGATCGGCTGACCGCGGATACGCCGACGGGCATCCGGCATGTCCTCGTCAACGGGACACCGATCCACGAGGAGGGGAAGCGCCGGCTGGAAGCGGTCGAAGAGCGTCCGGGGCGGCGTCCGAAGCAGCTTTCCTTCCGTTAGTCGAGCGGTGGGCCGTCCGGGCCATCGTGCCGGCGCGTCCGCCGCTCCCTGATCCGCTCCGCCGCGCTGCTCCGGAGATCTCTTCCGGGAAGAGGTGAACCCCGATGGAATCGGAAAAGCCCGTCATCCTCGAGGTCGCGCTGAACGGCGCGACACCGACCAGCCGCAATCCGAACGCCCCGCAGACCCAGGCCGCGCTCGTCGCCGACGCGATCCGCTGCATCCAGGCGGGCGCGGCGATCGTACATACCCACGCCCCGGACATCTCCGTCGGCGGCGAGGCCGGCGCGCGCCTCTACCTCGAGCATTTCGAGCCGATCCACGCGCGCTGCCCCGAGGCGATCCTCTATCCCACGCTGGTCTTCGGGAAGACGATCCAGGAGAAGACGAGTCATCTCGAGCCGCTGCGCCGGCTCTTCCCGCTGCGGATGGGCTTCGTCGATCCCGGCTCCGTCAACCTGATGCCGACGGGCGAAGACGGGCTCCCCTACCCGACGGAGTGGGTCTACGCGAATTCCCCGGCCGACATCGCCTACAAATTCGAGCTCTGCAAGCGCCTCGGGCTCGGGCCCGGCATGGCGATCTTCGAGCCCGGCTTCCTGCGGACGGCGCTCGCCTTCGCCCGGGCCGGGGCGATGCCCCAGGGCGCCTTCCTGCGCTTCTATTTCGGCGGCGAGGGGAGCTATCGCGGGCCCGGACAGATCGACCTGCTCTTCGGGATGCCGCCGCGCAGGTCGGCGCTCGACGTCTATCTCGAGATGCTGGGCGACGTCGAGCTGCCCTGGTCGGTCGCGGTCGTCTCCGGGGATCCGTTCGAGGGCGGGGTCGCGGAGTACGCGCTCGAGCGGGGCGGGCATCTGCGCGTCGGGCTCGAGGATTATGCGGGCGAGCGACGCTTCTCGAATCTCGAGCTGGTCGAGCGCGCGGTGGCGCTCTGCAAGCGGGTCGGCCGGCCGCTGGCGACGGGTGCCGAAGCCGCGGCGATGTTGCGTCTTCCGGGCTAGTCGGCCCCCTGGCGGCCGGGATCGGACGGCCCGGAGCGAGTGGGAATGCAGGTCGACGAGCGCGCAGCGGACGAGGGACACGGTTGGTGGCCCTATGTCGCCCCCTATGTCGGATTCCTTCTCCTCTCCGAGGTCGGTGCGCGATTGCCCGACGCCGCGGATCCCTTTGTCCTGGCGCTGAAGCCCGCCGCGGTGCTCGCGCTCGTCGTCTGGTTTCGAATGCGCGGTGCCTATCCCGAATGGCGTCGGCCCGCGGTCGCGATGACGGCGCCGGGATTCGTCCTGGACGTCGGCGTCGGTCTCGCGCTGACGGTCGTCTGGGTCGCTCCGTTCCTGCTCTTCCCGGGACTGAAGCCCGAGCCGGGCGGCGAATTCGATCCGGCGATGGCCGGCGAATCCGCCGTCGCGATCGTCCTCGCGCTTCGACTCTTCGGCTATGCCCTCGTCACACCGATCTTCGAGGAGCTCTTCATCCGGAGCTTCGTCATGCGCGTCGCCGAGGTCTGGGAGAGCGAGCGGGATTTTCGCGACCTGCCGCTCGGGCAGTACTCCCTGCGGAGCCTGATCGTCACGACGATCGTCTTCTGTCTGGGCCACGTGCCGTGGGAATGGTGGGTCTGCGTCCCCTGGATCGTGCTGTCGAGCCTGTGGTTCTACCGCCGCCGTAGCCTGACGGCTTTGATGGTCGTGCACGGCACGACGAACGGCGCGCTGCTCGCCCTCGCGGTCTTCGGCGAAGGCTGGCTACGCGATGTGCGGGGCACGCCGTTCTCGTTCTGGTTCTTCGTCTAGGCCCCCGACCGCAGCGAGGGCGCATGGATCGACGGGCGAGGGCGCTCAGGCCGCTCCGCGATGCCCCTGCCGGACGCGCTGGGCGAGCTCCGTCAGCTCGACGACCGCGTCCTGCAAGGCATCCCGCTTCCGGTCACTGGCTGCCGAAATCGCATTCCGGGACACGAGCGCGAGTCCCGGGTACCCGAGCCGATCGGCCTCGCTCGCGAGCAGGCCGGCGAGCCGCGCGATTTCGGGATGGGCGCCCGCGAGCTCCGCATCCTGGATGGCGTCGATCCGCTCCGCCAGACCGATCACGAAGCGGTCGATCGCCTGGACGAGCTCGGGGACGTCTTCCTGGGTCGAACGGATGGGCGGCTTGCGTTCCGACATGCTGCGGCGGTCATCGGCTCGGGCCAGCCGAAACTCAAGATCCAGGCCGGGGCAGGGGCTCGCGGTCGTCGCGATCCTGGCGCAGCTTCTGTTCCATGCGTTGCCATGCCTGCCGCAGCGAGGTCCCGCTCGCATCCGGTGAATCCGTCGGGTTTCGCGAGACCTGCGCACGATGTGCCGCCGATCTCCACGTCTGTCTCAACTGCGCGCACCACGATCCGAACGCCTACAACGAATGTCGCGAGTCGAACGCCGAGCGCGTGCTCGACCGGGATCGGGCGAATCGCTGCGACTATTTCCGTCCCGGTTCGGGCGGTGCGACCGCCTCGGAGGAGCGCGCACGAACCCTCTCGTCCCTGGACTCGCTCTTCAAGAAGGGTTGAGATCGTGGATTTCCGGGTCCACTCCGGCAGATCTCCGGCGTTTCGCCGCGGGATCGTCACCCGGTCTCAGCGAAGGGGCACCGACCACCGATCCGCTCTTCGCCCGGCACCCGCTCGGAATCCGTCCGGAGCGCGGAGGGATGCCCGCACGATCATCAGCGCGGGCGCCGGATCCGGCCGGCGGAAGCAGGCCGGACCGGATTCGTCTACCGTCCGCGGGTCCCGGAATCCGGGAGCCCACGGCGCCGCTCAGGCGGGCAGCCATCGAGGACATCGAAGCCCGTGAACATCCTCGGTCTCTCTGCCTACTACCACGACAGTGCCGCCTGCCTGGTGCAGGATGGCCGGATCGTCGCCGCCGCCCAGGAAGAGCGCTTCACGCGCAAGAAGCACGACCATCGCTTCCCGACCAACGCCGTCGACTTCTGTCTCGCGCAGGGCGGCATCGGGATCGGCGACCTCGACCTCGTCACGTTCTACGACAAGCCGCTGCTGAAATTCGATCGCCTGCTCGAGACCTACATCGCGCATGCGCCCTCGGGCTTCAAGCTCTTCCTGATGGGCATGCCGCTCTGGCTCCGCGAGAAGCTACATACCCCGCGCGAGCTCGACCGCGGCCTCCGCGGCCAGTACAAGGGCCGCTTCGTCTTCACCGAACACCACGAATCCCATGCCGCGAGCGCATTCTATCCCTCGCCCTTCGAGGAAGCCGCGATCCTGACCCTCGATGGCGTCGGAGAGTGGGCGACGGGCTCGATCGCGCTCGGCCGCGGTCATCGGATCGAGATGCGCAAGGAGCTGCGCTTCCCGCATTCCCTGGGACTGCTCTACTCCGCCTTCACCTACTTCACGGGCTTCAAGGTCAACAGCGGCGAGTACAAGCTGATGGGCCTCGCGCCCTATGGCGAGCCGATCTACAAGGACCTCATGCTCGAGAAGCTGCTCGACCTGAAGGCCGACGGCTCGTTCCGAATGGACATGTCGTATTTCGGCTATTGCGACAGCGACGTCATGACCTCACGCAAGATGGACGATCTCTTCGGTGGGCCGCCGCGCCGAGCCGAGACGGCGATCACCCAGCGCGAGATGGACATCGCCGCGTCGATCCAGGCCGTGACCGAGGAAATCGTGCTCCGGATCGCGCGCTACGCCCATGAACTGACGGGCGCCCGCAATCTGACGATGGCCGGCGGCGTCGCGCTCAATTGCGTCGCGAATGGCCGGGTGCTCCGCGAGGGGCCCTTCGAGCAGGTCTGGATCCAGCCGGCCGCGGGCGATGCGGGCGGGGCGCTCGGTGCCGCGCTCTTCACGTGGCACGAGCTCCTCGACGAGCCGCGCAGCCCGCAGCGCCACGACGCGCAGTATGGCTCACTGCTCGGTCCGAGCTTCACGAACGACGAAATCCGGGCCTATCTCGACTCCGTCGACGCCGTCTACCGCTTCCACGAGAACGAGGACGACCTGATCGATCACGTCGCCGAGCTGATCGCGAGCGAGCAGGTCGTCGGACATTTCTCGGATCGCGCGGAGTTCGGCCCGCGGGCCCTCGGTTCGCGCTCGATCCTGGGCGATGCGCGCTCGCGCAAGATGCAGGCGACGATGAACCTCAAGATCAAGTTCCGCGAATCGTTCCGGCCCTTCGCGCCGGCGGTGCTGCGGGAGGACGTCGACGACTACTTCGAGATGCGGCCGTCGGAGAACAGCCCGTACATGCTGCTCGTCGCACCGGTGCGCGATTCGAAGCGCCTCCCGGTCGTCGAAGACGGCGCGAAGGGCCTCGACAAGTTGAAGCAGATCCGATCGAGCGTTCCCGCGATCACCCACGTCGACTACTCGGCACGCGTCCAGACGATCGATCTCCATCATCATCCGCGCTTCTACAAGATCATCGAACGCTTCAAGCGGAAGACGGGCAGCCCGGTCGTCATCAACACGAGCTTCAACGTCCGCGGCGAGCCGATCGTGAACAGCCCCGAAGACGCCTTCCGATGTTTCATGCATACGAACATGGACGCCCTCGTGCTCGAGAACTTCGTGATCCTGAAGCAGGACCAGCCGAACGCCAAGGAGATCGACATCGAGGCCTATCTCAAGGAGTTCGCGCTCGACTGAAGTCGTGAGCGAAGCGAGGAAGAAGAGATGAGCAAGATGATCGAAATCGACTGGGAGCCGAACGAGCGGACGCTGCGGCAGTTCGGCTGGATCGCGCTGGTCGGATTCCTCGGCATCGCGATGCTGGCATGGAACGAATGGCTCGTCTTCTCGGTCGGGCTCGGCTCGGCGCGAACGGCGGTGGCGGGGGCGTTCGCGGGACTCGGCGGGGTGTCGGCGCTCTTCTCCCTGGTCGCGCCGAAGGCGAACAAGCCGATCTACCTCGGCTTGACGCTGCTCTCCTACCCGATCGGATTCGTGCTCTCGTACGTCATCATGGGATTCCTCTTCTACGGGCTGATCACCCCGCTCGGGCTGGTCTTCCGCGCGATCGGGAAGGATCCGATGAACCGCCGCTTCGATCGCGCCGCCACGACCTACTGGTCCGATCCGCGGCCGCGACGCGGCAAGGAAAGCTATTTCAAGCAGTTCTAGCGCGACGGGCGACCCGCGCCCGCATGGCTGCTCAAACGGAGACTCCGACCATGGCCGATCGAGATGGGAAGAAGGACGATTTCGCCGCGCAGGCGAACGCAGAGCGCGACAACCTCGTCAGCGAGTTCGTCGCTTTCCTCAAAGAGAACAAGAAGTGGTGGCTCGCGCCGATCCTGATCGCGATCCTCGGCCTCGGCCTGCTCGTCCTGCTCGGCGGCACCGCGGCGGCCCCGTTCATCTACACGCTGTTCTAGCCGTCGCGCCACGCGAGCGCGACGGCGCGGCGAGGGGAGCGGTGCCGCTCAGGCCGGCTTGCCGAGGTCGGTCGCCAGGCCGGCGGCGCGGGTCGCGCTCATCGACTTCGCCTTGAGCTCGACGAAGTCCGGCGGGATCGGGCAGAGCTGCTTCGAATAGGCCGAGAGCAGCACGCGATCGGCCAGCAGGCTGATGAGCCTCGGACAGCCCTGCGAGAACCAGTAGAAGACGCGCTCGACACCGGGCGCGAAGATCTCCTCGTAGCGCCCGCCGGCGACCTCGATGCGATGCGCGAGATAGGGCCGGATCTGGGCCTCGGTCAGCGGCGACATGTGGTGCTCGATCGCGATACGCTGGCGGAGCTGGCGCAGCGACGGGCTCGCGAGCTTGCGAATCAGCTCCGGCTGTCCGGTCAGCACGATCTGCATCAGCTTCGAAGTATCGGTCTCGAGATTCGAGAGCAGACGAATCTCCTCGAGCGTCGCGGCGTCGAGGTTCTGCGCCTCGTCGATGATGAGCACCGTATTCCGTCCGGTCCGCAGCCGCTCGAGCAGCATGCGGTTGATCGCGATCAGATAGTCGGCCGTCGTCTCGAAACGACCCTCGATCCCGAACTCGGCGGCGATCAGCTTCAGCAGGTCGAGGGGCGTGAGTCCGATCGTGTTGATGATGAGGGCGGTATCGGTATCGCGCGGCAGCTCGCGCAGGGCGGCGCGGAGGAGGGTGGTCTTGCCGGTGCCGACCTCGCCGGTCAGGAGCAGGAAGCCCTTGTGGCGGGTGATGCCATAGACGAGGGTCGCCAGACCTTCCTCGTGCGTATCCGACAGCCACAGGAAGCGCGGATCAGGGGTCAGCGAGAAGGGCAGCTCACGCAGCCCGAAGAAACTCTCGTACATCGATTCCTGCCGTGTTCTTTCCGCCCGATTGCTGTCGATCCGCCAGATCCGGGGGGCTCCGCGACCTCGGCGGCGTCTCGGGGATTCCGAAGCATAAGTGGCCGTCCCCCCGCCATTCGGGTCGGAAACCCCTTCACCCTTTCGTCTCTCCGCGTGCCCGATCCCGCCGGGAACCCGTCGATCGACGTCAGTTCGCCTGCTGAGGATTCGGGTTGCGGATGGTGTTGACACCGCCCGCAATGGCGCCGGCCGAGGTTGCCCCGCTGATCAGCGGCTGGAGCGGGAAGAGCAGCATCTGCATCGCATATCCTGCCCGGGCAAATGCGGTGGGCGGCACGACGATCAGATCTCCTTCCTCGACGACGTAATTCGTCGCCATGTCGCCCTTCTGGATGTCCTTCAGCCGGACCCGCAGGACCTGCGTGGTCGCTCCGTCCGTGCGAATCACGCGAATCCGATTGAGGCTCGCGAACGAACGCGTCCCGCCGACCTGGCCGATCGCCTCCGTGACACGGGTCTCGGCGGTCAACGAAAAGGTTCCGGGACTGGCGACCTCGCCGAAGATCGTCACGAACTGGCTCGGCGAATCGAGCACGGTCACGCTGACGGCGGCATCGCGCTTGAAGCGGGAGATCCTCTCGCGAATCACCTCGGCGATCTGCGTCGGCGTCTGCCCGGCGGCCTGGACGTCGCCGATCAGATCGATCGAGATCATGCCGTCCGGCCGGACCCGGACCTCGCGCTCGATCTCGGGATCGGGCAGGACCAGGATGCGGAGATTGTCCGGTGCGCCGACGACATAGCCCTCGATCGGAGGTGCCTGCGGCGGTGGCGTCATCGGCCTGGAACACGCGAGCGATGCGAGCAGCGACGCCGCGATCAGGCATCGCGCGGCGCGTCCCTTCGCGGCGCTCATCGAACCCGTCTTCGCGACGCTGCTAGACCGACGCTCGTTCGTCTGCACTCCGACTTCCCCCTGAAAGAGTGGCCCCGAAACGGCCACCGCATCGGCGTACGCTATCGGCCTCTCGCCCTTCGGCGCAACCAGCCGAGCTCTCCCGTCGCCTTCATTCCTTGATCCAGACGAAGCGGAAGAGGGTCTGACCGATCTGGATCTCGTCGCCCTCGCTGAGGGGGGCCGAACGGACGCGCTTGCCGTTCACGCGCGTGCCGTTGGTGGACTGGAGATCTTCGATGACATAGCCCGGGGTATCGGCATCGT
>CAUJGH010000648.1 GCA_963169575.1 Myxococcota bacterium
CAATCGTGGCGAGCTGTCCCAGCTGCACCGCACGCGGCGCGGGATCGGCGAGCGCCGGCCCGGCATCGCCGGATTCATGCGACGGATCCCGCGTCCCGAGCACGCGCTCGAGCAGGCCGTCGAGCAGGTAGATCGCCGTCAAACCGACGAGCAGCATCGCGATGCCCTGCAGGTTGTGGACGGAATGGATCGACGAATGCGGATTCAGCACGAGCGTCACGACGCGTACGCCGTTGGTCAGCAGCGCGACGATCGGCGTCAACAAGACGAGCAGCAGCGCATGCAGCCCGCGCCGCTCGAAGAGATCGAGCAGCAGGACCGTCAGCATCAGGAGCGTCACGACCGTGCGCACACCGCTGCAGGTCTCGATGACGATGAACGTATTCTCGGGCCGCAGGATCTGATCGCCCTGGACGAAGGACTGCACGCCGATCGCATTGAGGATCCAGCCCGCGAACTCGGCGGTCCAGAGCTGGATCGGGAAGATCACGGCGGAGAGCAGGACGGGCGGCAAGGGCAGGGCGAAGAGCAGAAAGAGGATCGGGACCCAGAAAGCGCGCAGCGCCGCGGCCCCGCCGAGCAGGAGCACGCCGCCCGTGAAGAGCAGGACGATGCTCGCGAGCCGCAGATCCGCGGCGCCCGTATAGGTTCCCCACGCGTAGAGCGCGAGCGTCGACGCCAGGAAGAGGCCGCCGCCGACGCGTGAGCCGGAGGCCGCGAGCAGATCGAGGTAATGGCTGCGGCGATAGAAGAGCCAGGCCGCGAGCATCAGGACCGGGGCGCCCGCAGATTGGTTCGCCTCGAAGAAGAACTCCTCGCCCTGGGCCGTGAACTCCTGGTGGGTATCCGGGAAAAAAAGCGGCTGGTAGACGTAGGCGACGAGGCCCGCGACGGCGACGACGAGCCAGAAGACGGGATTGCGGAGCCGTGCGCCGAGACCGCCGTCCGCCATCCCACCGGATCGCGCGTCGGCCGCGCCTCGCGCTCCGTCCCCGAAGCGCCCGGCCGCTCGCTCTTCCGCCCCCGCTTCGCTCACGCCCTAACCCCGCCGGGCCCGACGCGCTCACGCTCGCGATCGCGCGCCGGCGCGTAGGGCGCGCCCGACGCGATCTCGCGGCCGAGCTCGACCGTCGGTGCGACGGCGCTGCGATAGCGCGCCCGTGGCCGAACGAGAAAGCCGGCGTCCTGCTGCTCGAGGGCATGGGCGACCCAGCCGACGGTCCGGCCGAGGGCGAAGAGGGCGCTCGCGCTGCCCGTCGGAAAGCCGAGCGCGCGGGCGACCGCGACGAGACCGACGTCGATCGACGGCCCGCCGAAGCCGCCGTCCTGCATCGCGTCGACGAGCGCGAGGATCGAGCGGACCTCCTCTCGGGTTCCGGCGAGCCCCTTCGCGATCTCCATCAGGAGCGCGCCGCGCGGATCGGAATGCGGCGCGTAGATCGGATGCGCGAAGCCTTCGATGACTTCCCCCCGCCGCTGGCGATCGTGCACGACCTGCTCGACGCGCTCCGCCGGGCCCGCTTCGACGAGCAGTGCATCGACACGATCGGCGGCGCCGCCATGCCGCGGCCCGGAGAGCGTCGCGAGCGCGGCGAGGATGCAGCCGTAGACATCGGCTCCGGTCGAGGCGGCAACCCGGGCGGCGAAGGTCGATGCATTGAGCTCGTGGTCCGCGGCGAGGACGAGCGCGCGGTTGAGCGCGCGCAGCCCGTCGCGATCGAGCTCGCGGCCGAAGGCGATGCCGATCGCCGCTGCCAGGCTCGGCGCTGCGAGGGCCCGGGGAACCGCCTGCGCCGCCGGGACCGACGCGCCCTCCGTCTCCTGACCGAGAGCGAGGGCCGCAGCGAGACGCCGCAGGAGCGGGCGCGCCCGGGCCAGGACCGCCTCGGGATGCCAGCTGAAGCGCCCCGGATCATGGGCCGCGAGCACCGAGACGACCAGCGAGAGCACCGGCAGCGGGCCGATCCGCGGCGGCAGACAGCGGATCAGCGCCTCGAGATCGAAGCCGAGGCCGTCGCATTGCCAGCCCGCCGGCTCGGGCCGCTCGCTCCAATCCCCGGACCAGAGCCCTTCCGCGACCCATTCGAAGCTCCGCCCCTCGCGCGCGAGATCGACCGCCGCCCGGCCGCGATAGATGGGCCCGTGCTCGATCGAGATCAGCGTGATCGCGCTGTCCATGACCGGCTCGCCCTGCCGGAGCGCCGCGGCCGCGACCGGACCATGCCCGGAACGTGCATCGCGCCGGGCACACAGGCGCTCGAGGTCCCGGCGTCGGTAGCGCCGGGAGCGCCCACGGCCGCCCGGCACGCTCTGGATCAGGCCCCGGCTCGTATAGGCGTAGAGGGTCGCCAGCTTGACGTCGAGCAGCTCGGCGGCCTCGGCCGCGCTGAGGAACTCGGCGCCGCCGGCTCGATCCTTCTCCGCGCCAGGGGCCATTCGGCCCTCCCGCTCGCGGGCGCGCGGCGACGGGCCCCCGCCAGCGACGGGTCCGGCGGGATTGACCCTCTGCGCCGGGCCCGAACGGGAGGCGCCGGCGGAGGGCGGGCGGGGCGGATGCGAATGCGT
>CAUJGH010000649.1 GCA_963169575.1 Myxococcota bacterium
TCGGTCCGCGCGGCCTGATGCCGAATCCGAAGCTCGGCACGGTCACGCCCAACGTCGCGGACGCCGTTCGCGACCAGAAGGCGGGCAAGATCGAGTACCGCGTCGACAAGGCCGGCATCGTCCACTGCGGCATCGGCAAGGTCTCGTTCGAGGCGGAAAAGCTCTGGGAGAACGCGTCGGCCCTGATCGACGTGATCCAGAAGGCCAAGCCCGCCGCGAGCAAGGGCACGTACATGAAGAAGATCTCGGTCTCGTCGACGATGGGCCCGGGCATCAAGGTCGACCCCGCGTCGCCTCTCAAGGTCGGATGAAGGTAGGGTGAAACGATCATGCTGACTCGCAAGGAAAAAGAAGAGCAGGTCGACGAGCTTCGCGAGAAGTTCGGCCGCGCGACGAGCGTCTTCGTCGCCGACTACCGGGGCATCACGGTCAAGAAGCTCGAGGCGCTGCGGATCGGTCTGCGCAAGGCGAAGGCCTCGGACGCCGAGTTTCGCGTCGCCAAGAACTCGGTCCTGAAGCGCGCCTCCGAAGGGGGGCCCGTCGAAGGGCTGAAGGGCGACTTCAAGGGCACGACCTCCGTCGCGATCTCGTTCGGCGATCCGGCGGCGCTCGCGAAGACCCTCGTCGACTACGCGAAGGACAACGAGCAGTTCCAGCTGCGCAGCGCGATGCTCGACGGCGAGGTGCTCGATCCGGCCGGCATCTCGCAGCTCGCGACGCTGCCGTCCCTCGACGAGCTGCGCGGGAGGCTGATCGGTCTGTTGCAGGCGCCTGCGAGCCAGCTCGCACGTCTGCTGAACGAGCCCGGCGCGCAGATCGCCCGTGTCGTGTCCGCTCGCTCCGAAGGCGGAGAGAGCAAGGCGGAAGGCGGCGAATAGGCATTCGGGGTCGTGCGGGCCGAGCGGTCCGGACGACCCGAATTCTCGGTCGGTCCTCCGATGGCGGAGACCGGCTTCACCAGGACCGGGCGGGAGGGTGATCGTCACCCGTTCGCACCGCCCGTTTGTTAAGGAAGAAGGAAAATGGCGGATCTCAACGAAATCGTGGACACCCTGTCCAGCCTGACCGTGATGCAGGCGGCCGAGCTCGCGAAGCTGCTCGAAGAGAAGTGGGGCGTGTCGGCTGCGGCGCCGGTCGCCGTCGCGGCGGCTGCGGGTCCGGCGGCTGCGGCGCCGGTCGAGGCGAAGGAAGACTTCGACGTCATCCTCATCGGCTTCGGCGACAAGAAGATCCAGGTCATCAAGGAGATTCGCGGCATCACGGGTCTCGGCCTCAAGGAGGCCAAGGACCTGGTGGAAGGCGTGCCGAAGCCGATCAAGGAAGGCGTGCCGAAGGCCGAGGCCGACGAGATCAAGAAGAAGATCGAAGAGGCCGGCGGTCAGGTCGACGTCAAGTGATCGCCCGGACGGTCGGCCCGCAAGGGTCCGATCGGCCCGTGCCCCAGTGATGCGCCGCACGGCTCCCCGCTCTCGACCAACGGGGAGCCGTGCGGACGCGCATCGATGCGACGGATCTCGCCGATTCGCGAAAGCGGACGGCGTGTCTCGTCGTTTCTCAGTGCGGACGGGGAGATCCCGTTCGCGTGCCATGGGTCGAGCGCCGGCCACGTTCGGAATTGATCCGCGCGTTGCAGGGCTACACAGGAGGGTGACGAACACTCGTGCCTGAGACCATCTTCTCCGAATTCGCTCCCCGAGTCCGAAAGTCCTTTTCGCGCATCCCGCGCATCGTCGACACGCCCAACCTGCTCGAGATCCAGAAGCAGTCGTTCGACCGGTTCCTCCAGACCGGCGTCGAGATGGAGAAGCGCGAGAACACGGGCTTGCAGTCCGTGTTCACGTCCGTCTTCCCCATTCGCGACTTCAACGACACCGCGTCGCTGGAGTTCGTCGGCTATGCCCTCGAGCAGCCGAAGTACGACGTGCAGGAATGTCTGCAGCGCGGCATGACCTACGCGGCGCCCTTCAAGGTGACGATCCGACTCGTCGCCTGGGACGACGCCGAAGGCGCGCAGACCATCCGCGACGTGAAGGAGCAGGAGGTCTATTTCGGGGAAATCCCGATCATGACCGACAACGGCACCTTCGTGATCAACGGGACCGAGCGGGTGATCGTCTCCCAGCTCCATCGCTCTCCGGGCATCTTCTACGACACCTCCGTCTCGACGACCGCGTCGGCCGCGGGCAAGAAGATCTTCTCGTGCCGCGTGATTCCGTACCGCGGTTCGTGGCTGGACATCGAGTACGACCACAAGGATCTCGTCTTCGCGCGCATCGATCGCCGGCGCAAGATCCACGTGACCGTGCTGCTGAAGGCGCTCGGCTATACCCCCGAGGAGCTTCTTCAGTACTTCTATCCGATCGAGACGATCAAGCTCGACGGCCGGAAGATCTTCAAGAAGACCGAGCCCGAGAACCTGATCGGCCAGCGCTGTACGCGCGAGGTCAAGGCGGACGACGGCGAAGTCATCGTCCGCAAGGACAAGAAGTTCACGAAGGCGGCGGCGCGCAAGCTCCGGCAGGCCGGCATCGAGTGGATCCAGGTCGGCCAGGAGGACCTGATCCGGTCCGACGCGGTTCGCCGCGTCGCCCCCGTCGATCTCGTCGACGAGGAGACCGGCGAGGTCATCGTCGAATGCAACGAGGAGCTGACGGAGGCCCATCTCGAAGAGCTCCGGACGCGGAACATTCTCGAGTTCCCGCTGCTCTTCCTCGATCCGATCACGACGGGAACGGCACTGCGCGACACGCTGCTCGCCGACAAGACCCTGACGAAGGAAGACGCGATCATCGAGATCTACCGTCGCCTTCGCCCGGGCGATCCGCCGACGATCGACACCGCGACGAATCTCTTCAACAACCTCTTCTTCAACGCGGAACGCTACGACCTGTCGAAGGTCGGGCGGCTCAAGCTGAACCACAAGCTCGAGTGGAACGGCGAGGAGCGGGTGACCTACTACCCGACCGGCGTGCAGAACCAGTCCGCGGAGATCCATCTCTCGGATCTCCCGACGCTGCGCAAGGAGGACATCCTCTCCGCGGTCAAGTACCTCGTCGACCTGAAGAACGGCAACGACCCGAGCAAGCGCATCGACGACATCGATCATCTCGGCAATCGCCGGGTCCGCGTGGTCGGCGAGCTGCTCGAGAACCAGTACCGGATCGGTCTCGTCCGCATGGAGCGCGCGATCAAGGAGCGCATGAGCCTCCAGGAGATCGAGACGCTGATGCCGCACGATCTGATCAACTCCAAGCCCGTCTCGGCGGTGATCAAGGAGTTCTTCGGCTCGAGCCAGCTCTCGCAGTTCATGGACCAGACGAACCCGCTCTCGAGCGTGACGCACAAGCGGCGTC
>CAUJGH010000650.1 GCA_963169575.1 Myxococcota bacterium
CTGCCGCTTCTGGACCACCGGGACGACGGTGTCGCGATGGGAGATCAGGAACCCGCCGCCCCGCGGATAGTGATGGATCCGGGACGCCGTCCACATCTCGCGCTCGATGCCGTCGATCGCGAAGTCGATGGGCAGGCCGTAGGCCATGTTCCGGACCCGGGCGAGCACGCGGAAGCTCTCGCGGAGCCCATAGATGTCCTCGGCCCACATCGGGTTGTAGATCGTTCGCAGACAGCGCGGCCGGTAGACGCCGTAGCCCTGCGCGCCGCCGATCGACAGCTTCTGGAAGTTCTGTTTCAGCGACTGCGGATCCTCGCCGAGGCTCGGATGGTCGTCGGCTGCGGAGAATCGCCGCGCGAGATTCGCGCGCGCCCGGACGATCGCTTCGTGATCGACGACGCCGGTGATGCGCGCGAGCGAATACTTCGACAGCGCGTGGATCACGGCCTCTCGGTCGAGATCCTCGGGCCGGTCGATTTGAAAAGTGGTCTCTTCCAGGATTTCGCGGGTCGTGATCGGCATGCGCTTTTCATCGGCCGGAACCGGCAACTCTTGAAGGCCGAAAGGAGAGCGGCGTCGCGTCGGCGGACTCCGCCGGCGAGCGCCGTACCCAGATGAGCGCGCCCGAGAAGCCCTCCCGCTCGACCTGCTTGACCCGGACATCGGCGCTCGGGTCGCGCTCCGCCTCTCGTGCGAGGCGCAGGACCTCTTCGCCCCCGTGGCCTCCATTGCTGAGGACGAGCACGAACTCCGCCGGAAAGGCCTCGAGCGGGGCTCCGCGATGGGGCGGCAGGAAGATGGGCTGGATCTTCGGGAGCGGGCCATCCGCGTAGCCCATCAACGGACTCGAGAGCATGTAGTGGATCTCCTTCGAGACGAACACGGGCATGCTTTCGGGCAGCCGCTCGACGCCTTCGATCAGATCCACCTGCAGATGGAGGAACCCGCGATAGGCGTGGGATCGCTCGACGATCGAGAAGCTCTGATGGTCCGGGCGATAGAGCGCCCCGGCATGGTTGGCGAGGTTGAACGCGCAGCCGGCGCAGAGGCCGATCAGGGCGATGCGCTCCTTGCCGGCAGACCGTGCATGGTCGAGAACCGAGGCGACCGCGAACGGGAGGACGGGCACCAGATAGCGCGGCAGGAAGAGCGACTCCGAGAAGATCGAATGGACGAGGCCCGCCGAGAACGCGAAGGGCATGGCGAGGCAGATCAGCCGAGCCGAGTCGCGCCGATCGAGCGCGAGCAGCCGGAGCGGGGACGGGCGACGAACGATCCAAATCGCCGAGCGGACGATCGTTCCAGCGAGGGCGACGAACAGGAGGAGCGTGACGTCGGGGATCGCGGCGAGTCGCTCGATGAGCGCATTCGCCAGGAATGCCGGATCGCCCCAACGCGGATGGTCGACGGCGACCGCCCCGAGCCAGCGCGGCAGTCCCCGATTCACGACGAGCGCCGCCGCCAGCACGGCGAGCAGCGCCCACCGGCGCCAGCGGCTCGGACGCTGCGAGACGAGCAGCGCCAGCGCGACGCAGGCGACGAGCGCGATGGCCGTCAGCTTGACGAAGAGCGCGGCCGCACAGATCGCGGTCGCTGCGCCCGCCCTCCCGAGACGCCAATACGCCCAGGCCGCGACGCCGAGCGCCATGACCCACGCCTCGGTGTAGAGATAACCGACCTGCACCGACACGAGCGGCAGGCCGAGCACGAAGAAGCTCGCCGCGAGCGTCGTCGAGGATCGGAATCCGTCGGCGCGCAGCGCACGCGTGAACAGGACGAGCGAGCCCGCGACGAGAACGAAGGTCGCGATGCGGACGATCGCGAAGGTCGCCGGGGCGGAATCGGTGATCGACAGGACGAGCGCAAGGAACCAGGTATAGATGGAGAGGGAATGGACGTTCGGTCCGCCGAACCACCAGCTCGGTTCGGCGAGCAGCGCTCGGATGTCGAAGCCCGTCTCGTAGAGATAGATCGCGGGCGGGAAGACGCCCATCGCGCTGTCCCAGACGGGCGGCTCGAAGAGCGCGTTCGCCTTCAGGACGAGCAGGGTGACGAACCACGCCCCGAGCTGGATCCATCCCGGCGCTGCGAGCAGCCGATCGGCCCGGTCGCCGAGCTTCGCGAGAATCTCGCTCGGCACGGCGGCACCGGAATCCGTCGTCATCGACTGCATCTCGCGGTCGCCTTCCCGTTTCCGAGATCGGAGATCTCGCTCGCGTCGGCCGAACGGGCAGCCGACGAGGCCGAGCGACCCGCGTTTCATCGGCAGGCGCCGCGCAGGACTGAAGCGGCGGCGGGACCAGCGCGCCGGGGTGGCGAGCCCGCGCTTCCCGTCCAGCGCTCCTGCGTCGCGTCGAGCCCGCCTTCGGGCTTTTCCGCTCGACCGCCGCGAATTCGCCGGATCCCGACGATCCGGCTTCATCCGATCGGGCGATCCGCCGATTCGCCGCGAGATGTTCGGCAAGCACCTCGTCGAGCGCGGCCTGCTCCGCGAATCCGACCTGATCGAGGCCCTCGATCGGCAGGCGAGCATGCGTGTATCGATCGGTCGCCTCGCCTATCAGATGGGGCTCATGACGCTCGACCAGGTCATGAAGGTGCTCGAAGCGCAGCGCGCGAATCCGGCGAAGTTCGGCGCCCTCGCCATCGATCTCGGATTCCTGTCGGTGGATCAGCTGGAGAAGCTGCTCGAAACGCAGCGCGGCTCGCGCGTTCCCCTCGGCCAGATCCTCGCGAGCCTCGGATTCCTGAGCCCGGAGAAGCTCGACCAGGAGCTTCGGCTCTACCTCGAGAACAAACGCGCCTAGGCGTGCGGGTCGACGGGGACTTCTCGGCCCTCCGGAATGGCATTCGGCGTCGGCTAACGTGTGGCGCGCGGCGGGATCGAGCCGCGGATCCGCGCGGAGGCCGACAGGAATGACGCCCGACATCGTGCTCTTCGATCTCGGCGGCGTCCTGATCGAGCTCGCGGACATCCAGTCGATGGGCCGCTTCTTCGGCGAAGAGCCCGAAGAGGAAGTCTGGCGGCGCTGGCTCGCCTGCCCCTGGGTCCGGCGATTCGAGCGGGGTCAGTGCAGCCCCGACGCATTCGCCCGCGGCATGGTCGAGAGCTGGTCGATGCGCGCTTCGCCCGAAGCCTTCCTCGAAGCGTTCATCCGCTGGCCTCGCGGCCTGATGCCGGGGGCGCGCGCGCTCGCCGAAGCCGTCCGCGCCCGCGTTCCGATCGGTTGCCTCAGCAACACCAACGCGCTTCACGCCGATCGACACGCCTCGGAAGAAGGCGTGTACGGCCTCTTCGATCACCGCTTCCTCTCCCACGAGCTCGGCCTCGTGAAGCCCGACCCCGAGATCTTCGAGCATGTCCTGGGCGTGCTCGGCTGCCGTCCCGAGCGCGTGCTCTTCCTCGACGACAACGCGATCAACGTCGAGGGCGCCCGCGCCGCGGGACTGCGCGCCGAGCGCGCGCGGGGGCTCGTCGAGGTTCGCGCCGCCCTCGCCCGCCATGGCGTGGAGCCCGGCGATCCGTCGTCGCGCGTCCGACGGGACGATCGGGGCTGAGGCCGCCGGGTCCGGGAGGCCACCGGTCGAGGTCTTTTCACACCACCGTCGCCCACTGCACCTCGAAAGCACGCTCGGGCCACCCTTGTCGCCCCGCGGGACTTCGCGGGAGGCGACAGCCTGCCCTCTGCGATCCAGTTCGCTTTTTGAGCAAGCCCTGGTCGTGCAGCGATCGCCCGCGCGGCTATACAAGACGGTCCGTATCGTATATCGTGCGAAGCGCTCGAATCGAGCGTTTCCCGCCCGGTCCACCCTACTCGGAACGAGTCGTCAACGAGTCGTAGGAGTCACCCGATGGATTTCGATTTCTCCCCCGCCGAACAAGCCTTCGCCGACGAGGTCGACGCCTGGCTCGTCGAGAACCACGACCCCGTCGTCATGGATCACCACCGCGAGAACTTCACCCAGCTCTCCGACACCCCCGAACGCCGCGCCTTCATGAAGAAGCTCGCCGCGAAGGGCTGGCTCGGCATGTCCTGGCCGAAGGAATACGGCGGCAAGGAGATCGAGGGCGTCTACGAGTACATCCTCAACGAGGCCCTCTCGAAGCACGCCGCCCCGCAGATCGGCAAGGGCGTCGGCATCATCGGCAAGACCCTCATCCGCCACGGCAGCGACAAGCTCAAGCAGGAGTTCCTGCCGAAGGTGCTCGACGCCGACGTCGAGTTCGCCGTCGGTTATTCGGAGCCGGCCGCCGGGTCCGACGCGGCCAACATGCAGCTCAAGGCCGAGAAGGTCGAGGGCGGCTACCTGCTGAACGGCCAGAAGATGTGGACGACCTCGGCGCATTTCGCCGACTGGTACTGGGTCGGCGCCCGCACCGACCCCGACAAGCCGCGCCACGACGGCCTCTCGCTCTTCCTGATCCCGATGGATCATCCGGGCCTCGAGGTCCAGAGCCTGCCGACGATCGGCAAGGACACGACCAACCAGGTCTTCTTCGAGAACGTGTTCGTGCCCGACGAATACCTCGTCGGCAAGCGCGGCCGCGGCTTCCACATGATCTCGGAGGCCCTCGACCTCGAGCGCTTCACGATGTTCACCCTCTCCCCCATCGCCAACCGCACGGAAGTGCTCGTCGACTGGGTCAAGAAGGCGAAGCGCGACGACGCGCCGCTCAAGGACGATCCGAACGTGCGCCGCACGATCGCCCAGATCGTCACCGACACGGCCGTCGCCAAGGGTCTCTCGACCCGCTTCGTCTGCGCCGCGAAGTCGGGCGGCAAGCCGCCGACGATCGAGTCGTCGCAATACAAGCTCTTCACGACCTCCCTGTCGCAGCGCGTCTGCAAGGACGCCCTCGACATCCAGGGCCACGAAGGCACGCTCATGGAAGGCCAGGAAGACGCGCCGATCCTCGGCCGCTTCGAGGGCGCCTACCGCGCGACCATGAACGAGACGGTCGGCGGCGGCTCCTCGGAGATCCAGAAGAACATCATCGCCCGGCGACATCTGGGCCTTCCCAAGAACTTCTAGGCAACGCCTAGCACGGGCCGGCTCCGCCGACGCGGAACCGGTCCGACCTCCCAGGAGGATCCAAGATGGATCTCGATCTGACCGAAGAGCAGCAGATGGTGATCGACATGACGCGGGGGATGCTCGCCGAGCATTCGACGACCGCGATCGTGCGCGACATGGAAGACGATCCGAAGGGCTATCCGGAAGCCCTCTGGAAGCAGATGAGCGAGCTCGGCCTGAACGGCCTGCTCATTCCCGAGGCCTACGGCGGCGGCGGCCAGACGCTGCTCGAGGGCGCGTTCGTCTACGAGGAGCTCGGCCGGGCGATGGCGCCGACGCCGCATTTCGTGTCGTGCGTGATGAGCGCGGGCGTGCTCCTCGAGGCCGGCAGCGAAGACCAGAAGCAGGCCTGGCTCGGCAGCGAAGACCAGAAGCAGGCCTGGCTCGGCCGCATCGCGAACGGCGATGCGATCCTGACGCCGGCGTGGCTCGAGCCCCAGCGCGGCTTCGGCGAGGCCGGCATCGCGATCTCGGCGACGGCGGACGGCTACGGCTTCAAGCTGAACTGCCGCAAGCGGCTCGTCGCCTACGCGAGCTCGGCCGCGCGGCTGATCGTGCTCGCGCGCACGAAGGCGGGCGTGGATCTCTTCCTCGTCGATCCGCGAGCGAAGGGCATCCAGATGCAGCAGCTCCTCTCGCAGGGCCGCGAGGCGCAGTACCAGATCGACTTCGCCGACGTGAAGGTCGCGGCAGCCGATCGCATCGGTGCGCCGGGCTCGGGCTGGAAGACCTGGCACAAGGTCATGCTCCAGGGCGTCACGCTGCTCGCCGCCCAGGCGATCGGCGGCGCCGCGCGCTGCCTCGAGGAGACGGTCGTCTACGCCAACCAGCGCGTGCAGTTCGACAAGCCCCTCGGCGCCTTCCAGGCGCTGGCCCACTACATGGCCGACGCCTCGACTCGCATCGACGGCGGCCGCGTGCTGGTCCACGAAGCAGCCTGGAACCACGCGCAGGGCCGCTCGATCGAGCGCTTCGGCCCGATGGCGAAGCTCTTCTGCTGCGAGACCTACCGCGAGACGACGCGCGTCTGTGCCCAGATCTGGGGCGGCGTCGCCTTCACGATCGAGTACGACCAGCAGATGTTCTTCCGCCGCGCCAAGGCGCTGCAGCTCTCGTGGTGGGACGGGCCGTACCTCGAGGAGCTGATCGCGAAGGACGTGCTCGACAAGTAGACGAGGGGTGCGGCGTCGCATTCCGCCCGGTCGGGTGCGAGACCGACCCGTTCGAAATCGAGACGCCCGCGGAGATCCGACGATCTCCGCGGGCGTTTCGACTTTCAGGGCTCGCGCGTTTCCGTCGAGAGTCCGGCTGCCTCTGCCACCGCTCGAAGACGGCGGTCCGACGCGAATACGTTGCGTCGCGGCACCCGCAGATCGGGAGTTCGCTTCAGCCCCCAAAGGAGGAGTGGGCTCAGCTCGCGGCCCGGCGAACGGAAGGGCCGCTCGAATTGCAGCAGCAGGACGATCCGCTCCTCGTCCGTATCGTTCCAGACTTCGTGGCGGTTCGTATCGTCGAAGACGACACTATCGCCCTCACGCCAGACGATGCATTCCTTCGCGACCTGCATGCGGCACCGCTCGGCTTCCTTCGGCACCACGAGCCCGAGGTGATGGTTGATGAGTCCTTTGTAGACGCCCCGATGGCGCGGGATGTGGGCGCCGGGCGCGAGCATCGAGAAGGGCGCCGTCTGGAGTCCCGGGGCCTCGGAGAGCAAGGCCGTCGTTCGCGGACAGAGCGCCTGCGCGACCTCATTGTCCATCCCGAAGCCGTGAAGCCAGGCGATCTTTCATTCGTCTCTGCGGGAGATCCGGACCTGGTAGGGCGAGACTTCGTGGGAGCTCCGGAGGCTTTCGCGGAGCGCATGGAGCCGCAACGCCTCGATCCGGATCGCGCTCGCGTTCTCCTCGAAGCACTCCATCCGGGGGAACGTCTCGTCGCCGAAGGTGACCGGATCGCCGATCCTCGAGTGGCGAGGCAACCATCGATACGAGCACTTCGAGTCGCGCTCTCGTCGCGGAGCTCGATCCATGGAAATCGGCGGGCACTCGCAGCGCCCGAGAGGTCCCACGGGACAAGACTCAATGGACGGAATTCGATGGCACGACGCGTCGGGACTCGAATCGGGTGAGAACCGGCGCATACCACCGCGCCGCTCGCCTTTGCGCGCTCGAATTCCGTGGCGGGTCGGCGGGAAGTCACAGTAGGATCGTGCGCGACCAGAGCCCATCGGATCACGTCAGCGGGACCCGCTCCCGTCACCGATACGCCGAGTAGAACGAACCAGGAGGCACGATCGCCATGGCAGGGCGAGCCGATCGGATGAGGATCGCCGTGATCGGCGCCGGCGGAGCCGGGGCCTGCACGGCACTGGAGCTGGCCCGTCGAGGCCATTCCGTCGAGCTCTTCGATCGTCATGACGAGGCGGTCTCCCAGGCGACCTTCGCCAACGAGGGCAAGATCCATCTCGGCCTGATCTACGCGAAGGACGCGTCCCTCGCGACTGCCCGGCAAATGATCGAGGGCGCGATCGCCTTCGAGTCCCTGATGCAGCGCTGGCTCCCGTTTTGCGCCGCCGACATGCGCTCGACGCCCTTCTACTACGGAGTCCACCGCGGCTCGCTGATGGGACCCGACGCGCTCGAGCATCATTATCGTCGCTGCGGCGCCTATCATGACGAGCGCGCGAGCGCTCTCGGCCTCGACTACCTCGGCCTCGGCGTGGGTTGCCGTGCGCGCCGGCTCGCGGAGGCGGAGTATCCCGACGGCGTCGACCCTGCGCCGCTCGACGCGCTCTTCGAAACGACCGAACACGCGATCGATCCGCGCGCGTTCGCCGCCTGCGTGCGTGCCGCGCTCGCGGCCGAGCCGCGCATCCAGCTGCGACGCTCGCACCGCGTGACGGCCGTCGAGGCGCTGCCGCGCGGCGGCTACCGCGTCGTCTTCGAGCACGGCGGTCGCCGCGAATCCGAGACGTTCAGCGACGTCGCCAATACGAGCTGGCACGAGCGGCTGCCCCTCGACCGGCCGCTCGGCATCCGCCCTCCCGGCCCCTACAGCCATCGCTACAAATTCGGCCATCGCATCGCGATTCCCGTCGCGCCGGACCGCATCCCCTCGCTGACCTACGTGCAGGGGCCCTTCGGCGACGTCGTGAACTTTCGATCGAATGGTCTCTTCCTCTCCTGGTATCCGACCGGCCGGACCGGCATGTCGACCGCCGAGACGCCCCCCGATTGGCACGCTCTCTATTCCCACGCCGAGCGCATGGCCGTCTTCGACCGCAGCTTCGAGGCCTGGCGCAAGCGCTGCCCCGCGCTCGGAACGCTGCCCTTCACGGGCGAGCAGGTCGATCCCTATGGCGGTGTGATCTACGCGCTCGGGACGACCGACGTCGACGACGCGCAGAGCCGTCTGCACGAGCGCCATGAAATCGGGCTGCAGAGCGCCCGCCGCTACCACTCGCTCGATCCCGGCAAGTTCACGCTCGTGCCCTGGTGGGCCGTTCGCCTCGCGGATCGGATCGAGGCGGCCGCCGGATGAGCCGTCCGCGGGTCAGCGTCGTCATGGCGACCTACGACGCGAGCCATCTGCTTCGCCATGCGCTCCGGAGCCTCCTGCTGAGCGAATGGACCGATTGGGAGGCGATCGTCGTCGGCGACGCCTGCACCGACGACACGGAAGACGTCGTCCGCGCCTTCGGCGACGACCGCATCCGATTCCGCAATCTCGAGCGCAACAGCGGCCAGCAGGCGACCCCGACCAACGTCGCGCTCGGGCTCGTCCGCGGCGATTTCGTGGCCTTCCTCAACCAGGACGACCTCTACCTCGAGCACCATCTCGCCGCGAACGTCGAGCGGATGCGAACGGGCGAAGCCGGCTGGATCTGCTGCCCCTACGCCGAGATCCCGCCCGAGCAGCTCGATCGGATCGCGCGCCGGGAAATCGTCGCGCGCGTGCGCGGGTTCGCGCCGTCGGGACGCTTCGATCCGCGCCGATTTCACGTCGCCTCGTCGTGGTTCGTCCGGCGGGAGATCGTGGAGCGCGTCGGCCCCTGGCGGGTCGAGCGACAGACGTTCGTGACGCCGTCGCAGGACTGGCTGTTTCGCGCCCATCGCAAGGGGATCGCGATCGCGTGTCCGCAGGAGGTCTCGCTGATCGCGATCTACAGCGGCGAGCGGCGCGGCTTCCTGCGACGGCGCGAATCGCCGGAGCACGACTTCGTCTTCCGCGAGATCGTCGAGGGACGGACCCTGCGGCCCGAATTCGAGCGGGCGATCGCGGCATCGATCGACGAGAAGCGGGGCGGGCGGGGAGCCGCGGCCGCAGCAGCACGTCGGCCTGGGCGCCTCCGCGGGCCCCGCTGGGCCCTGCGCAAGCTCGAACGGGGCGTCGAGGCGATCGCGATCCGACTCGGCATCCATCCCAATGCACTGCGCATGATGCTCCGCTACGGCGGACGCGGCGGCTACGTGCGCGAGATCGTTCGGAGAACGGGTGCGCTCGAAACGCGTTCGCCCGATCCGCCGTCCGTGTGACGCAGACGAGCCGAGCGCTTCATCGAAATCGTCGAGCGGACGAGCTCCGCTCCTCTCAGCCCCCGCGCCTCGTCTCGATCGCCCCCGTCCGCAAGCCTTCCTCCCACTCGGCCCTCGTCAGCCCCGCCACCTCCCGCAACACCGCCTCGTTGTCGTGGCCGATCGACGAGCCCGAATGCGTCGTGCGGCCCGGCGTCGCCGTCAAGCCGAGCGGAATGCCCGAGGCCGAGACCGCGCCGCGCTTGTGATGCGGGATCGTCTCGAAGAAGCGGCGCGCCGCGAGCTGCGGATCGCTGCGATACAGGTCCTCCGCGCTCTGCACGACACCCGCCGCGAGACCCGCGCCCTGACAACGCGCCATGACGGCGTAGTCGTCCTGCGCTCGGGTCCAGTCTGCGATCTTCTCTTCGAGCGCCTCCCGATGCGCGATCCGCGCCGCCATCGTCGCAAAGCGCGCGTCGCGCGCCCATTCGGGGTCGCCCATCTCCGCGCAGAGCCGCCGCCAATCCGCATCGTCCTCGACCGCGAGCACGACCCAGCGATCGTCGCCGCGACAGGGAAACGCGCCATAGGGCGCGCGATCGCGCTCGCCGTTGCCGAGCCGCGGCGGTTCCTGTCCCGTCACCGCGCTCTCGAGCAGCAGCGGCCCGATCGCCGCGACCGCGGTTTCGAACTGCGACATCCGGATCACCTGCCCGCGACCGCTGCTCTCCCGCTCGTGCAGCGCCGCCATCAGCGCGACGAGGCCATGCAGGGCGGAGAGCGGATCGGGATAGGCGAAATGAGAGATCGTGCAGTCGCGCTGCGGGAAGCCCGTGAAGCTGCCGAGCCCGGAGAGCGCCTCGATGTTCGGCCCCCAGGTCACGTACTTCGCGAACGGTCCCGACTCGCCGTAGCCGTTCGACTCGAGCATCACGAGGCGCGGATTGCGCGCCGAGAGCGCCGACCAGCCGACGCCGAGCTTGTCGAGTACGCCCGTCGAGTAGTTCGCGATCACTGCGTCGCTCGCGTCGACGATCCGCCGCGCGAGCTCGGCGCCCTCGGGCCTCCGGAGATCGAGGGCGACGAAGCGCTTGCCGGCGCTCCAATCGGTGAACCAGGGCGAGCATTCGGGCTGCGTGCCCTGCTCTGGATTCCGGGGCGGCACGAAGAGCCGCGGGACGTCGGGGTGCGCATGGGACTCGATCTTGATCACGTCCGCACCGGCCCAGGCGAGGATCCGCCCGATCCACGGCGCGGCGAGGCCGGTCCCGAACTCGACGACGCGCAGGCCCGCGAGGGCGAGCGCGGGCGCGTTCGGCGCTCGGTCGAAGCGCTTCGCGCGCGCCTGCGTCGTCGCGAGGAGATCCTGCCGATGCGCGCCCGCGGCCGGAACCGGCCGCCGGATCCGCCACGGCGTCCGCGACAGCCGATAGGGCGCGCCCGGAGCGCGCAGCCGGCGGCCGTCCTCGAGCACGATCGGCTCGAAGAATCCGCGCGCGGCGAGATGTTCGTCGGCGAGGATGCGCGCGGCGGTATTCACGGGCGTGAAGGCGATGTGGCGCCGCTGGCCTTCGTGATAGGCCTCGGAGACGGTGAGGCGCTCCGTCAGATCACCGATGAAGACGTCGAGCAGCTCGCGGTAGGGAAGGCGATTCGACGAAGGGCCGCGGAAGTCGGGCAGCAGGACCTCCTCGTTGCCCGTCTGCTCGTGGATCCAGCTCGCGAGCGCCTCCCAATGCGCCGGGCGGTTCACCATCAGGTAGACGAGACCGTCCTTGCAGCGATAGGCGCCGGAAGGGACGGACGCGACGAGGCCCGTCCCCACGCGCTTCGGGACGATGCCGTCCTCGAGCCATTTCCCGACGCCCGCGATGTGCGTGATCGCGGCCATCGCCTCGAGGCTCGCGATGTCGACGTGCTGGCCGTGCCCGCTCCGGCTGCGATGCGCGAGGGCGACGAGGCTGCTCCCGGCGGCGAGCGTCGCCGTGATGACATCCGCTTGATGACTCGCGAGGCGGACCGGCGGATCTTCGGGATCACCGATCGAGATCATCGCGCCGCCGAGGGCGCTCGCGACGAGATCGTTCGAGCGCCAATGCGCGTGCGGCCCGGTCTGGCCGAACCCCGAGATCGAGGTCCACACGAGCCCGGGATTGCGTTCGGCGAGCGATCGCCAATCGAGTCCGCGCTCCGCGAGATGGCCGATCGGGAGATTCTCGACGACGAGATCGGACGCTGCAGCGAGCGTCCGGAACGTCTCGCGATCCCCATCGCGATCGAGATCGAGCACGACGCTGCGCTTGTTCGCGTTCGCGTAGGCGAATGCGAGTCGCTCGAACTCGCCGCGG
>CAUJGH010000651.1 GCA_963169575.1 Myxococcota bacterium
CGCAAATACGGCTACGAGTTCTTCGGGACGCCCGAGAAGATGGCCGAGGCGGCCGCCTCGGGCGAAGCGCTCTTCAACGTCGCCTCCCAGCCGATCCGCCGCATCGGAAGGCCCGAGGACATCGCCGACCTCGCCCTCTTCTTCGCTTCGCGCCGTTCCGCCCACCTGACGGGACAGCTCGTCAGCGTGAGCGGCGGCTCCTACATGCCCTGAACCGAATCCAACGAAGAGGAAAGACGTGTCGATCTGGCAGCCCGGACCGCGCCCCGCCTGGGTGCAGGCCCTCAACGAGAACACCGACCCGAGCTGGATCGCGCTCGATCCCGACGCCCTCGCCGCGGAGGCGCGGAGGCGCACGGGTCTCGACGATTTCGGCAGCGACGATTTCTGGGAGCCCTATCGCATCTTCGTCGCCTCGCTGCGCGACGAGGCGAAGCTGCATACCGTGGGGCGCCTGATCGCCCGCGACGATCTCCTGAACGCGCTGCAGGCGCGGCTCGAGCTGACCGAATGGCGGCGCCGCCATCCCGAGATCACCCGCGAGAAGATCGAGAAGCCGATCTTCATCACCGGCCTCCCGCGCACCGGAACCTCGATCACCCACGAGCTGCTCGCCGCCGACCCGCGCCACCGCGCCCCGCGCCACTGGGAGGTCCGCAATCCCTGCCCGCCGCCCGAGACCGCGACCTATCGCAGCGATCCGCGCATCGCGAAGGCCGATCGCCAGATCCGGCTCTGGTGCGAGATCGTCCCCGAGTACGACACGATGCACGAGCTCGGCGGCGACATCCCCGTCGAGGACGTGCAGGTCATGGGCCATTCCTTCGTCTCCGACGAATGGATGGGTCGACATGTGGTTCCGAGTTATGCCGCCTGGTACAACGCCTGCGACCGCGTCCCCGCCTTCGAGTTCCACAAGCAGATGCTGCAGAACCTGCAGTGGCGCTGTCCCGGCGAGCGCTGGGTCCTGAAATCGCCCTCCCACATGTCGCAGCTCGATGCGCTGCTCGCCGTCTACCCGGACGCCCGCATCGTCTTCACCCATCGTGATCCGATCAAGGTCCTCCCCTCCGTCGTCTCGATCCTCTACTCGACGGCCTTCGTCCGTTCGGACGAGGTCGACGTCGCCGCGATGGCCAACTGGTTCACGGGCGAGACCTGCAAGACGCTGCTCGACGGAATGAACGCGCTGCGCGCGAGCGGCAAGCTCCCGCCCGAGCAGTGCTTCGACCTGCGCTATTCGGATTTGATGCGCGATCCAATCGAGGCGCTCGCCGGCGCCTACGCCCATTTCGGGATCGCCTACCCCGAGAGCGCCCGCCAGGCCCAGCGCGACTACATCACGAACAAGCCGAAGGGCCGCCACGGCGGCCACCGCTACGAATTCAGCGATACGGGACTCGATCTCGCGGCCGAGCGCGCCCGCTTCGCCGACTACTACGCGGCCTATCGGGTCGAGATCGAGGGCTGAGCGGGTCGCGCCGGCCGCCCGCGCGGCGAGCGAGAAGGGCGAACGGACGAACGGGCCAACGAAAGAGAAGGAGAGCGAGCCATGAGCCAGAGTGCAGCAGTCGGCGGAACAGGGAAGTTCGGGAAGGCCTTGAAGGAGGCGCTGCGGGGGCCCGAACGCTCCGCGTCGCAAAACGCGACCCGCCTGCTCGACGGCAGCGCCTGGAGCGAGTTCTGCCGCTCCCTCGACCAGGCGGGTCGGCATCTGCTCGCCTATCCGACGAAGTCGACGCCCTTTCCCGGCGAGGTCGAGTCGGAGGGCGTGCGTTATGCGCTCGGTCTCGTCACGGCCGGCATCCTGCAGGCGCTCCAGCTCTCGGATCCCGCGACGCCGCGGCTCGTGCGCAATCCCGACTCCGAATCGAAATGGGGCGCGGAGAACGTCGACAACCAATACCTCTGGGCGCGCATCTCTCCCGAGTACCAGTACCGCGTCTTCGGAGACAAGCACAACATCTTCGAGGCATTGCTCGAGACCAAGGACGGCTACATGCAGATCGGAGACGACCGGGTCTTCGACACGCAATTCCTGACCGCGCTCGAATGCGATGCCGACGGGCGCTTCGAGGTCCTGCTCGCGGCCGAAAGGCCTGCGGGCCATCGCGGCAACTTCATGCAGATGCCGCCCGGAACGCAGTACTTCTGCGTGCGCCAGTACTTCGTCGACTGGGAGAAGGAATGGCCCGCGCGCTTCGACATCGAGCGGATCGGCGGCGTCGGCGTTCGGCCCGCCCCCTACGCGCCGGCGAAGACGGCGGAGCTGCTCGACGAGGCGGGGCTCTGGGTCCTCCAGACGGCGCGCTTCTGGACGGAATGGGTCGACCAGCTGCGGCGCGACTTCGTGAAGGGCGAGCTCAAGCCGGCGACTTCCTTCGTCGGGGGCGCGCGCGACATCTTCTACGGCAACGACTGGTGGGCGCTCGAGCCGGACGAAGCCATGGTCATCGAGTTCGTGCCGCCCAAGGCGCGCTACTGGCAGATCCAGCTCTGTGACGTCTGGTTTCGCACGATGGACTACGCGACGCGCCAATCGGGGCTGAACCATCATCAAGCGCGCCTCGACCGCGACGGCCGCGCGCGGATCGTGGTCGCCCACGACGATCCGGGCGTGCAGAACTGGCTCGATACGGGGCGCCATCCGGAGGGGATGCTGCAGTACCGCTGGATCTTCACGCAGGACAACCCCGAGCCGAGCGTGCGCATCGTGCCCTTCGAGAAGATCCGGAGCGCCCTGCCCGCCGACACGCCGGCCTACTCGGCCGACCAGCGACGCGCCGCGCTCGCCATCCGGCATCGCCATCTCGCGCGCCGCGAGCCGGTGACCTGAAGCGACCGCTCCCGACGACCCGACGGAGGACGAAGACGATGAGAGCCTGGCAGACCACGAAGGCGGGCAGCCCCCGCGACGTCCTCGTCCTGAATCCGCAGGCGCCCTCGCCGACGCCGCGGGAAGGGACGGTCCGGCTGCGGGTCCGCGCCGCCGGCATCGGTCTGCCCGACGCGCTGATGTGTCAGGCGAACTACGCGTTGACGCCGCCCCTGCCCTTCACCCAGGGCCAGGAGGTCGTCGGGAACGTTCTCGACTGGGGCGCCGGCGTCGCGGGGCGGCACGCGGGCGATCGCGTCATGGCGGTGACGAGCTTCTTCACGGGCAACGGGAGCTTCGCCGAGGAATGCCTCGCCCTCGACGATTTCTGTCTGCCCGTCCCCGACGACATGACCGACGCCGAGGCGGCCTGCTTCCTGATCCCCGGCCATACGGCCTACATCGCGCTCGTGACGCGAGCGAAGCTCGAGCCCGGCGAGACGCTGCTCGTGCTCGCCGGCGCCAGCGGGACCGGCGCCGCTGCGATCCAGATCGGGCGCGCCCTCGGCGCCCGCGTGATCGCCTCGGTCGGCGATCCGGCCAAGGGCGAGCTCTGCCGCGCGCTCGGCGCCGAGCAGATCCTCGACCACCACGCCTCCGATTTCGCGAAGCAGGTCCTCGCCGCGACGAACGGCCGCGGCGCGAACGTCATCTTCGATCCGGTCGGTGGCGATCTGTTCACGAGGGCGACACAGTGCATCGCCAGCGAGGGGCGGCTGCTCGCGATCGGCTTCGCGAGCGGGCGCTGGGGACAGGCCGACACCGCGCACGTCGTGATGCACAACTACTCCGTCGTCGGCGTGATCCCCTCCGGCTACGACCGCGCGTACAAGGAGCGGGCGCAGGCCGTGCTGCTCGATTGGTGGCGCGCGGGTCGCCTGCGGATCGCGGTCGACGAGCTCGTTCCCTTCGAGGCGCTACCCGGCGCGCTCGAGCGCCTCGCCGCCAACCAGGTGAAGGGCAAGCTCGCCCTCGCCGTCGATCCGGGAGCGACCGCGCGTGTCTCCTCTGCTGCCCTCTGAGCCCGGCTTCGTCTTCGATCCGCTCTCTCCCGAATACGACCGCGATCCGTATCCGATCCTCGCCGCGCTGCGCGAGCACGCGCCGGTCCATCTCATTCCGGGCATCGACGCGCTCTTCCTGTCCCGGCATGCGGACGTCGTCGAGGTGCTCGCCGACGAGGCCCGCTTCTCGGCGGACCGGACGCTCTGGGAGCATTGGACGCCTCCGCCCGCCGAGCACGCGAACCATCCGATCGTCCGGATGACGCGCGCGAACCTGCTCGCCTACGACGGAGCCGAGCACACCCGCCTGCGCAAGCTCGCGTCCGCAGCGCTGACGCGCCGCGCGGTCCGTCATCTCGACGCGCGCATGCACGCCCTCGCCGACGAGCTGATCGATGCCTTCATCGAGCGCGGCGAATGCGATTTCGTCGCCGAGTTCGCCGCGCTCTTCCCCGTCGCGATCATCAGCCGCCTGATGGGCATCGCGCCCGACAGCGACCGCGAGCGCCAGTTCAAGGCCCTCGCCGATTCGGTCGTCGTCGCCTTCAATCCGATGTGCAGCGAAGCCGACAAGCTGCGCTCGATCCAGAGCATGACGATCTCGCTCGAGGCCGTGCGCGAGCTGATGGAGGAGAAGCGGGCGAACCCCGGGAGCGACCTGCTGACCGACATGGTGCAGGCCGAGGACGATGGCCGACGCTTCAGCTCGGACGAGATCCTCGGGACCGTCATGACGCTCCTGATCGCGGGCTCGGAGACGACGGCGAACTCGCTCTCCTTCGGCCTGATCGAGCTGCTGCGCCATCCCGAGCAGCTCGCGCGCTTCCGGAACGAGCCCGGCTGTCGCGGCGACGCGAGCCTCGAGATCGTGCGCTACCAGCATCCGGGGCGGTTCCTGCCGCGTTATGCGCGGGAGGCGACGGAGATCCGCGGCGTCGCCGTCCGCAAAGGCCAGATCGTCTTCTGCTCGGTGCCGAGCGCGCAGCGCGATCCGGAGGCGATCGCCGATCCCGACCGCTTCGACATCGCGCGGCCGCCCGGCGATCTATCGGCCTTCGGCGTCGGCCGCCATTTCTGCATCGGGGCACAGCTCGCGCGCCTCGAGCTCGAGATCGCGCTCGGCCACGTCGCCCTGCGCCTCGAGTCCATCGTAATCGTCGGGGGCTTCGACGCGTTCCCCTATCGCTCGAACCCGGCCGTGCGCGGACCGTCCGCGCTGCCGATCCGGTTCCGAGCGGGGCCGCGGGTCGGCGCCGCGGCGCACTCGCCGCGC
>CAUJGH010000652.1 GCA_963169575.1 Myxococcota bacterium
CGGCGTACGCCTACATCACCTATCAGACCGCCTATCTCAAGGCGAATCATCCGGCGGAATTCCTCGCCTCGGTCCTGACGATCGAATCGGCGAACCACGACCGGCTCTCGCGCTACATCGCCCACGTCCGCGAGCAGGGCATCGAGATCCTGCCGCCCGACGTCAACGAATCGGAGCAGGATTTCGGCGTCGTCGAGGGCGCGATCCGCTTCGGCTTCGCGGGCATCAAGAACGTCGGCGCGGGGGCGATCGAGGCGATCCTCGAGGCGCGGCGGGCGGAGGGTCCCTTCGCCAGCCTCTTCGACTTCGCCGACCGCGTCGATGCGCGGCGGGTGAACCGGCGCGTCGTCGAAGCGCTCGTCAAATGCGGTGCCTTCGACGGCGTCCATCCGGGGCGGGCATCGGTCTGGGCGTCGATCGACGGCGCGCTGGAACGCGCCGCGTCGCTGCAGCGCGATCGTGCGGTCGGTCAGGCGAGCCTCTTCGGCGGTCTCGGCGAGGGGTCCCTTCTCCCGGCACCGAAGCTCGTCGACTCGCCCGAATGGGGCGAGCGCGAGCGTCTGGCGCACGAAAAGGAGCTGCTCGGCTTCTACGTCACCGGCCATCCCCTCGGCGCCGTCGGTCCGCTGCTCGCCCGTTACACCGACGTGACCTCGCTGACGACCGCCGGTCGCGCCGGCCGCGAGGTCCGTGCGGGTGGCCTGCTCGCGGGCCTGCGCGAGACGCGGACGAAGCGCGGGACGCGCATGGCTTTCGGCCAGCTCGAGGATCTCGAGGGGGCCTTCGAGCTGGTCTTCTTCTCCGACGTCTACGAGGAACACGTGGTCCTGCTGCGCGAAGCGCGGGACGAGAACAGCGCCGAGGGCGGACGGGGGCCGGTGCCGCTCGTGGTCCAGGGCACGCTGGAAGAGGGCGATCCGCCGAAGATCCTGGTGCGGAAGGTGACCCGTCTCGACGAAGCGGAGGAGAAGCTCTCGGCGACGCTGCGGCTACGGGTGCAGGCGCCCGAGGTCACGCGCGATCGGCTGCTCGCGCTCAAGCGACTGCTCGGGAGCCATCTCGGGGATTGCGGCGTGTTTCTTCACGTCACGATTCCGGGGGAGAGCGAGACGGTGCTCGGGGTCGGCGGAATCCGGGGGGTGGCGCCGTCCGCGTCGCTCTGCCGAGAGGTCGATCGACTCTTCGGCCGGCCGGTGGCCGAACGGACGCTTTGAGCGGAGTTCCTGCCTGGGACGGCGGCCGGGCGGCGCTTGCCGAGGGTGTGCCGAGGGTGTGCCGGGGACAGGATCGGGGCACGGGAACGAGCACGGGAGCGGGAAGGGGAGGCCAGCATGGCGATCGATGCGAAGCGGGCTGCGATGCTGCGCGGGGCCGCGGGCGGGACGGTGAAGAGAGCGACCTCCGGGCAAAGGATCGGTCGCTTCGCGCTCGCGCTGATTCTCGCCGGACTGGTCGGAGCGAGCGCGGGGGCGGCCGGACCCCATCGGATCGAGGTCGTCGGGATCTATCCCATCCGCGACGCCGCGCGTGGCAAGATCAATCCCAGGGATGAGGCAATCCAACAGGCGCTTTGGGAGGGCGTTTCGCGGGTGGCGCTCGAGCTGATCGGCGACGAGGAAGGCTCGGGGAAGTCGGGGGATGAGGCAGACCCGGCGGCCGGCGCCGATGGGGATGCCGGGCGCGATGCGGGGGCTGGTGCTCCAGCGGCGGATGCCTCCGCCCGGTTTCGAAACGTGCTCGGTCGGGAGATCCTTCCCTATACGCGGAGCTTCCGGATCCTCGAGGACCGTGGTGAGCGCCCCGTCCTGTTTGCGGACGAACCGGGGGTCCGTTCGGAATATCTCGTGGTCGTCGAAGTGCTGGTGGACGTCTCCCGATTGAAGGCGGAGCTCTCGCGCGCCGGGCTGCTCGAGCCGAGCGGAACCGAGCTGACCCGTCAGCGCATCACGATCGAGCTGATCGGTCTCGAGCGGCATGCGGGCCTCCGGCGGGTGATCGAGACACTCCGGCGGGAGCTCGGAGCGTCCCGGATCACGACCCTCGAATTTTCGCCGGCACGTCAGCTCCTGAGCATCGAGACGGCGCTCGGGCCGCAGGAGGTCGCGAGCCGGCTTGCCGCAGTCGACGCCCCGGACCTGATCCTCGATCCAGCCCCGGTCGCACACGACGCACGGCAGCTTCGCGTCCTCGCCCAGTGGCTCCCGGCGCCCGCGACCGAGGCCCCCGAGCCGTCGGAAGCGGGGAGCTTTCAGACGCCGGCGCCGGCTGGACGATGATTTCGCGTCCCGAGCGGATTCCCTGCCGGAAAGCGATTGACACCCCCAATCCAAAAGGCTAATCAAACCGGCGCCTTAGCTGGCTACAGGCACGTAGCTCAGGGGTTTAGAGCACCGCCTTGACATGGCGGGGGTCGGCGGTTCAATTCCGCCCGTGCCTACCAGCTGGGGAGATCCCAGCCCAATCGTCGGGATTTTCGTCTGGACGTGCGACTGGAAGTGCGTCGGAATGTTCATCGGGAAGTGAGCGGATTCGCGACGGCGACGTCTGCCCATCCCAGCTGAACGGGCGACGCGATGCGCGCATCCGCCGCTTCCTTCGGAGAAGGGTCCGGTTCGTGACCGACCGGTGGATTCGCGTGCAGGCGAGTCCGGTCGACGGTTCGGGGACTGCTTTCGGGACCGTTTCGGAGTTCAATTCGGAGAGCCAGCGTTGACCAGCCCGCATCGGCATCGGCATCGGCATCGGCATCGAGAGGCAGCCTGCGACGAGAGCGCGCGTGCGACGCGTGCTCTTCATCCGCTCGCGCTGCGTTCGGGTGTCGTGCGTGGTCAGCGATTCGATTCGGATGCGTCGCCCGCGGCACGGCCGCGGTCATGAGCAACATCTCCGTCCGCTTGCCGGATGGCAAGTGTCTCGAACTTCCGACGGGAACCTTCGTCCTCGACGTCGCGCGGAAGATCGGCCCGGGACTCGCGAAGGCGGCACTCGCCGGGCGGATCGACGGGAAGGTCGTCGACCTGCGAACGCCCCTGGTTCGCGACACCGCGCTCGAGATCGTGACGGCGAAGGATCCGGCGGGCGGAGACGTGATCCGCCATTCGGCCGAACACGTGATGGCCGACGCAGTGAAGCGTCTCTTCCCGAAGGCCCAGGTCGATGCCGGCCGCAGCGACCACTCCGAGAAGTTCCAATACGACTTCCTCGTCGAGAACGCGTTCACGCCCGAAGACATCGCGAAGATCGAGCAGGAGATGAACGCGATCGTCGCGGAGAAGGCCGACTTCGAGCGCGAGGTCGTGACGCGTGAGCAGGCCGAGAAGCTGTTCGCTTCGATGGGCGAGGAGCTCAAGCTCTCGCGCCTCGCCGACATTCCCGATGGCGCCGAGATCACGATCTTCCGCCACGGCGGGTTCGTCGACCTCTGCCGCGGCCCCCACGTCCAGAACGCGAGCCAGATCGGCGCCGTCAAGCTGCTCGAATCGTCGGGGACCTATTTTCGCGGCGACGAGACGGGCCCGAAGCTCCAGCGCATCTACGGCACCGCCTTCGCCTCGAAGAAGGAGCTCGCCGAGCATCTCGAACGCGTCGAGGAAGCGAAGCGCCGGGACCATCGCCGCGTCGGCGCCGAGCTCGGGCTCTTCCATCTCGATGCCCTCGCGCCGGGCTCGCCCTTCTACCTGCCGAATGGCATGACGCTCTACAACGAGCTCGTCCGCTTCGTGCGCGATCTCTATCCGAAATACGGCTACCGCGAAGTCATGACGCCGCAGCTGTTCCGCTCGGATCTGTTCAAGACCTCGGGCCATTACGAGAAGTTCTACGACGACATGTACTGGTTCGCCGGCTCCGACGAGGGCGAGGAGCTCGGCGTCAAGGCGATGAACTGCCCGGGCCATTGCCATCTCTTCGGGACCTCGAAGCACAGCTACCGCGAGCTTCCGATCCGCTGGGCCGAGTTCACGCGTCTGCACCGCAACGAGCGCAGCGGAACCCTCAACGGCATCACGCGCGTGCGCACCTTCGCCCAGGACGATGCCCACATCTATTGCGAGCCCGAGCAGGTCCCGGACGAGATCGACCGCTTCTTCCAGATGACGGCCGAGATCTATCAGAAGCTCGGCGTCGACGGGATCGAGATGGCCGTCTCGACCCGGCCCGAGAAATTTCTCGGCGAGCCCGCGGACTGGGACGTCGCCGAGAAGGCACTGATCGAGGCGGTCGAACGCGCGGGCTTCCAATGCCGGATCAAGCCGGGCGAGGCGGCCTTCTACGCACCGAAGGTCGAGGCGGATTTCAAGGACGTGCTCGGCCGCGCCTGGACGCTCGCGACGATCCAGATCGACATGGCGATGCCGGGACGCTTCGGCCTGCGTTACGTCGGCCGCGACGGCGAGTTCCACCAGCCGGCGATGCTCCATCGCGCCGTGCTCGGCTCGCTCGAGCGCTTCATCGGCATCTACATCGAACACACGGGCGGCGATTTCCCGTTCTGGCTCTCGCCCGTGCAGGTCGTGCTGCTGCCGATCGCCGATCGCCACGCGCCGGGCGCGGCCGGGATCTGCGAGAAGCTCGTCGCCGCCGGCCTGCGCGCCGAGGTCGACGACCGTAGTGAGACGCTCGGCTACCGCATTCGCGACGCCGAGACCCAGAAGATTCCGCTCACGCTCGTGATCGGAGACGACGAGCTGTCGCGGGGCACGGTGGCCCCGCGGCTTCGAAGATCGAAACAGGCCCTGGAAGCGATGGCGGCGGACGAGTTGATCTCGACGCTGCGCATCGCGAACGTCGAGCGTCGCTCGGCGCCCTTCGCCTGATTCGGCCCGCAACGAAGGAGGACGATCCATCCCTGCACGACCCAAGTTCCGACCGGTGGCTCCCGAGCGCGACACGGTTCGCGTGAACGAACGCATTCGAGTTCGCGAGGTCCGCGTCATCGGCGCCGACGGCGAACAGCTCGGCGTCATGGCGCCCGAGGAGGCGCTCGTGATCGCGCGTGAGAGCGGGCTCGACCTCGTCGAAGTCGCGGCGACCTCGCGTCCGCCCGTGTGTCGGATCATGGACTACGGCAAGTACAAGTACGAGCAGAAGAAGAAGAGTGCGAGCAAGAAGTCCCACGCCGCGACGCTGAAGGAAGTGAAGCTGCGCCCGGGAACCGACCAGCACGATCTCAACTTCAAGCTCAACAACGCCCGCAAGTTCCTGATGAACGGGGACAAGGTGAAGATCACGGTCATGTTCCGAGGCCGGGAGATGGTCCACACCTACCGCGGGCGCGAGCAGCTCGACGAGGTCGTGAAGCAGCTCGGGTCGATCGCGAAGGTGGAGAGCACGCCTCGGATGGAGGGCCGCTTCATGTCGATGATCGTGATCGGGGATCGCGATGCGATCGCCGAGGCGCGCAAGCAGGCGGGGCTCGCGGCCACGCCGACCGACGAGGAGCGGGCCGAGGTCGAGGCGATCGAGAGCGCCGCTCTCGCGGCCGACGCGGAGCTCGCGGCCGACGGCGAG
>CAUJGH010000653.1 GCA_963169575.1 Myxococcota bacterium
TGCGATCGTGCGCGTGCGCAGTATCGACCTCGGCGCGCGCGTCGATCCCGCAACCCCGGTCGCGACGCTGGTCGATACGAGCGCCTATTGGGTCGAGGTCCTGGTCCCCGTGAGCCAGCTCGCCTGGATCGAGACGGCGCCGACGGCGGACGCGCCGGGCTCGCGCGCACTCGTCTCGATTCCCGGGGCGCCGCCCGGGAGCGACCAGCGCGAGGGCCAGGCCTTCCGTCTGCTCGCCGATCTCGAGGCGGAGGGTCGCATGGCGCGGCTGCTGGTCCGGGTGGACGATCCGATCTCGCTGCTTCCGGAGCATGCGGGAATGCCGCCGCTGCTGCTCGACTCGTTCGTGAACGTCTCGATCGAGGGCCGCCGCTTCGAGGGTGTCGTCGCCATCGACCGCGCCTTGCTGCGCGAAGGCGATCGCGCGTGGGTGCTCGACGAAGCAGGCCAGCTCGCGATCCGCGAGCTCCGGGTCGCGTTCCGCGGCGAAGACCACGTGCTCGTCAGCGAGGGGCTGGACGACGGGGATCTCGTGGTGAGCTCGGACCTGACGGCCCCGGTCGCCGGCATGGCGCTGCGTGCCGCGCCCTCGGACCTCTCCGCGCCGGTCGCGGCCGAGCAGCCGTCGCCCGGTCTGTCGTCGCCCGGTCAAGCCAAGCCCGCGGCGGCGACACCCGCGCCGCTGCCGGTCGAGACGGAAGAAGATGCCTTCGATCGAGGCTGAACGAGGGCCGATCGCTTGGATGGTGCGGCATCGGGTCGCGCCGAATCTGCTCATGCTCGTGCTGATCTTCGGCGGCCTGATCGCCGCCACGCGCGCGCGTCAGGAGGTCTTCCCCGAGTTCGAGCTCGACTTCATCACCGTGGCCGTGCCCTATCCCGGTGCGAGTCCGGAGGAGGTCGAGCAGGGCATCGTGCTCGTGATCGAAGAGGCGGTGCGCACGCTGACGGGCGCGAAGGAAGTCACCGCCGTCGCGGCCGAAGGCCTCGGCAGCGTGACGATCGAGCTCGAGGAGGATGCGGACGGCGACCGTCTCTTCCAGGACGTCCAGCAGGCCGTCGCCCGCGTGCGAACGTTCCCGGTCGATGCCGAGGCGCCGCAGATCAGCCTGAGCGTTCGGCGACGCGACGTCATCGACCTGCAGATCTACGGAGCGGTCGAGGAGCGCGTCCTGCTCGATCTCGCCGAGCAGGTGCGCGATCGGCTGCTCCAGGAAGAGGACATCAGCCAGGTCGATCTCGTCGGCGCACGGGCCCCCGAGATCCACGTCGAGATCGGGCAGGGCGATCTGCGGCGTTACGACCTGACCCTCTCGGAGATCGCCCGCAGGCTGGAGTCGACCGCGCTCGACGTCCCGGGCGGCTCGCTCGAGACCGTGGGCGGTGAGGTCCTGCTGCGCCTCACCGAGCGGCGCGACTGGGCGCGCGAATTCGCGCAGATCCCCGCGATCACCACGCCTTCGGGCGCGGTCCGGCGGCTCGGGGAGATCGCGCGCGTCTCCGAGGGGTTCGAGGACGCGGCGCGCTTCGGCACGTTCGATGGACGGCCCGCGATCGGACTCAAGGTCTTCCGGGTCGGAGACCAGACCCCCGAGCGCGTCTCCCGCGCGACCCGGCGTGCGCTCGCCGATCTCGAGACATCGTTGCCGCCCGGCGTTCGGACGGCGATCCAGGACGACAACTCGACGGCCTACGTCCAGCGCCGCGACCTGCTCGTGAAGAACCTGCTGCTCGGACTGCTGCTGGTGCTCGGGGTGCTGGGGCTCTTCCTCGAGCCGCGCCTCGCGTTCTGGGTCACGCTGGGCATCCCGACGTGCTTTCTCGGCGCGTTCCTCGTGCTGCCCTGGCTCGGCGTCAGCATCAACATGATCTCGATGTTCGCCTTCCTGATCGCGCTGGGCATCGTGGTCGACGACGCGATCGTGGCGGGCGAGAACGTCCACGAACATCGGGAGCGCGGTCTCGATCCATCGCTCGCGGCGATTCGCGGCGCGCGCGACGTCTCGATTCCGATCGCCGGGAGCATCGTGACGAACCTGCTCGCCTTCGCGCCGATCGCCTTCGTGCCCGGCGTGTTCGGGAAGATCTGGGTCGCGATTCCCCTGGTCGTGGGGACGGTCTTCCTGATCTCCTGGGTCGAGTCCCTGCTGATCCTGCCGGCCCATCTCGCCCACGCGCACCCGACCGGGCCCGGACCGCTCTCGCGCTGGCGCGATCGATTCCAGCGCGGCTTCACGCGGTTCGTCGAGCAGCGTTATGCCCCACTGCTCTCGAGAGCGATCGACCGGCGTCTGCTCACCGTCGCGATCGGACTGGGATTCCTGATCGTCGTGACCGCCTATCCGCTTTCGGGCCGGATGGGCATCATCTTCATGCCGAAGATCGAGTCGGATCGCGCCGTGGCGACCGCGCGACTGCCGTATGGGAGCCCGCGAACGGAGCTCGAGGCGGTTCGTCGCCGCCTGCTCGACGGGGCCCACGAGGTCGCGCGGGAGGGCGGCGGCGACGCGCTCGTCACGGGGACGTTCGCGCTCGTGGAGGAGAACGCGATCGAGGTGAACGTCTATCTGACACCGCCGGGTGTCCGACCCCTCTCGACGGCGGAGGTCTCGCGGCGATGGCGTGTGGCGGTCGGGCGACTGCCCGGTGTCGAGTCCCTGCGTTTCGAGTCCGACGCCGGCGGGCCCGGCCGGGGCGCAGGCCTCACGCTCGAGCTCTCCCATCGGGACGTCGCGGTCCTCGATCGCGCGAGCCGGCGACTCGCCGACGCGATCGAGCAGTTTCCGGAGGCCAGCGACGTCGACGACGGCTATTCGCCGGGCAAGTCCCAGCTCGATCTTCGGCTGCGGCCGGAGGCGCGCAGTCTGGGGCTGACTTCGTCGGAGGTGGCGCGTCAGGTACGCGACGCGTTCTACGGCGCCGAGGCGCTGCGTCAGCAGCGCGGGCGCGAAGAGGTGAAGGTCGTCGTCCGTCTGCCGGCGAGCGAGCGCGAGAGTCTCGTCGACATCGAGCGCCTGCTGATCCGAACGCCGAGCGGGCGGCGGGTGCCCCTGATCGAGATCGCGGATGTCCGGCCCGGGCGAGCGTATACCCAGATCCAGCGCCGGAACGGACGCAGGATCGTCAGCGTGACGGCCGAGATCACACCGGCGGAGCGGACGAATCCGATCCTCGCCGCGCTTCGAAGCGACGTCCTGCCCGCGCTCCAGAGCGAGTTCCCCGGCCTCGGCGTCGACTTCGAGGGGCGCCAGGCCGAGATGCGCGAAGCGATGGGCGCCTTGTCGAGCGGCTTCGGGCTCGCGCTGATCGCCATCTACGCCGTCCTCACGATTCCCTTCCGCAGCTACGTCCAGCCCGCGATCGTCATGCTGGCGATCCCCTTCGGCGTCGTCGGCGGCGTGCTCGGGCATTTCCTCATGGGCTACAGCCTCAGCATGATCAGCCTGATGGGCATGATCGCCCTCGCGGGCGTCGTCGTGAACGATTCGCTCGTCATGATCGACTACGCGAATCGGCGACGGGCCGAGGGCGTCGGTGCGCGCGAAGCGATCGAGCAGGCTGGAATCCGGCGTTTCCGGCCGATCGTTCTCACGACCCTGACGACCTTCGGCGGTCTGGCGCCGATGATCTTCGAGACCTCCCGGCAGGCGCGCTTCATGATCCCGATGGCCATCTCCCTGGGCTACGGAATTCTGTTCGCGACCTTCATCACGCTGCTGCTCGTGCCCGCCCTCTATGTCTGCCTCGACGACGTCCAACGCTTCGCGTGGCGCCGCCGGCCGGGCCCCGAATCGACTTCGCCTGCTCGTTCCGAGGCCTGACGCGTCGGCCCGTCAGGCGCCGCCTCCGCTCTTCCGGTTCCGGTGCGTCAGCACGAGCAGCGCCGGCGTGACGGTGACGTCGAGCAGGAAGGCCGACCCGATCGCGAAGGACGTCAGGATGCCGACCTGTCGCAGGTTCAGCAGCGAGGACAGCGTCAGGACGATGAAGCCCGACGTCAGCACGATCGACGTGAACAGCAGCGCCTGACCCGTCGACTGCATCGTCAGCTCGACGGCGCGGACGGCGTCGTGGCCCTGTGCGAGGTAGCGGCGGAAGCCGGCGATGAAATGGATCGTGTCGTCGACCGCGAGGCCGATCGCGATGCAGCCCGCGAGCAGCGTGAACATGTCGATCGGGATGTCGAGGACCGCCATCAGGGCGAGAGTCATCGCGATCGGAACGAGGTTCGGCACCATGCTGACGAGCCCCGCCCGCAGGCTGCCGATCAGGATCATCATGAGGGGCGTGATCAACGCGAGCGCGAGGCCGTAGCTGCGGAGCATGCTCTCGGTCGTCGCGTCGACGGTGCGCGAGACGACGGCGCTCATGCCCGTGATCTCGAGATTCGCGAGGCCGGCGAGCCGGGCGGCGAAGTCGGCCTGCGACTCGCGGATGAAGCGGGCGAGATGGACGCCGTCGCGCCAGGTCGTCTTGAGCGTCAGATGGGTCCGACTGTAATCGGGATCGACGACCTTCTCGAGATCGTCCGCACCGCCGTTCTCGAAGAGCAGCAGCTCCTGGGCGATCAGGCGCGCATCCTGGGGGAGGGCGTAGTAGGCGGGATCGTCCGCATTCAGAGCCTGATGGCTCTCCTTCACGATCTCGACGATCGAGCTCGTATGCGTGATGCGCGCGCCGCGCTCGCGATGCTCGGCGACCACCTCGTCGAGGCGCTCGATCGCGTTCAGGACGGCGGGCTCCTTGATCCCGTCGGCGCGGCCGGTGTCGATCAGGAGCTCGTACGTCATCGCGCCGCCGAAGCGATCCTCGGCGAAGTCGGTCGCGACGCGATAGGGATGGTCGGGGGGCAGCCAGGAGGTCGGGTTCGAAGAGACGCGGAGCCAGCCCATCAGCACGATGGAGAGGAGCGTCAGGCCGGCGGTGGCGATCACGATCGGCCAGGCATGGCGCGCGGAGATCGCGGCGAGCCGGCCGAGCAGCGCCTGCAACCGATCCGACTCGCGCGCGGGTCTCGGCGCGATCGGGAGCAGGGCGAGCAGCGCCGGGAGCAGCGTCAGCGCGAAGACGAGCGAGACCGCTGCGCCGAGCGCCGCGAGCAGACCCATCTCCATGATCGGCTTCATCTCGGCGGCGAGGAAGGAGAGCATGCCGGTGATC
>CAUJGH010000654.1 GCA_963169575.1 Myxococcota bacterium
CTGCGTGGGGGGTGGGCGCGGTGGCGGCGCTGTTGCCGCCCGCCGCGCGTCATCTGGTCGCCGCTGCCGCCCGCGCCTAGGTCTTTTCCCATCCGGGCTGGTCGGAGGTCCCTTCGCTCCCCGTCGTCGACGCGAGCGGCCGCTATCTCGGCGCCGTCCGCTACCGGACGCTTCGCGAGCTCGAGGAGGATCTGCTGCGCCATGCCGCGAGCGATACGCAGCCCGCCCGCGCCTTCGGTGAGCTGCTCGCGCTCGGCGCCGCCGGCGCGCTCGACGCCTTCGCGGGAGCGGTCGCGCGCGAGGAGCCGAAGAATGGCGAGTGACTCGCCTCGCGATCCGCATCCCGGCTCCGATCGCGATTCCGATCGCGACGCGTCGCAAGGCGCGAATGGCAGCTCGTCCCGGGGCTTGGCCCCCGGCTCCCCCGTCGAGTTCGCGCTCGCGAGCGCGTTGATCCGGGAGTTCCCGGGCGATGCGGCCGAGGAGATCGAACGCGCGAGCGCAGCGGAGGCGGCCGAGCTGCTGTCGGCGAATCCCAGGGCCGTTGCCGTCGAGGTCTTGCGGCGCGTCACGCCCGAACACGCCGCGCGGATCCTCGCGGCGCTTCCGCGGCGCGTGCTGCGTGGGGTATGCAGCGATCTCGCGCCGCCGCGGACGGCGGCGATGCTGGCGCAGCTGGGCGACGAACCCCGCGAGCGCATCATGGCCGCCCTCGATCCCGGGCTCGCGCGCGAGCTCTCGGCGCTCGCGAGCTATCCGCGGGACACGGCGGGCGCGCTGATGGATCCGCGCGCGACGAGCCTGCCGCGCAGCGCGACGGCGCGCGACGTCGTCCGTCGGCTCAAGACCTATCGTCATCGCCGGGTCGACGACGTGTTCGTCGTCGGGGAAGACGGACAGCTCATGGGCGCCGTGGCGCTACAGGACGTCGTGCTCGCGGAGCCCGACGCGCTGCTGATCGATCTCGCGGGGGTCGCGCCCGCCTTCGTGCGGGCCGTCGCCTCCCGCGACGAAGTGCTCGAAGTCTTCGACCAGCATCGGGTGCGCAGCCTCCCCGTCGTCGACTACGAGGGCCGCCTCGTCGGCGTCCTGCGACAGCGGGAGCTGATGCGCGCTTCGCGCGAGCAGGCCGCCGTGGATGCGATGACGATGGTCGGTGCGAGCGAGGACGAGCGTGCGCTCTCGTCCCCGCTCTTCGCGATCCGGAAACGGCAGCTCTGGCTGCAGGTCAATCTGGTCACGGCGTTTCTCGCGGCGTCGGTCGTCGGGCTCTTCGAGCAGACCATCGCGCAGGTCACGGCGCTCGCCGTGCTCCTCCCGGTCGTGGCGGGTCAATCGGGCAATACCGGTGCACAGGCGCTGGCCGTCACGATGCGCGGTCTCTCGCTGCGCGAGGTGCGGTCGCGACAATGGCTCGCGGTGGTCACGAAAGAGGCCCTGGCCGGCGCCGGGAACGGCGTCGCGATCGCGCTGACGACCGCGGCGGCCGTCTTCATCTGGAGCCGGTCGACCGGACTCTCGCTCGTGATCCTGCTCTCGATGATGATCTCGATGACGATGGCGGGACTGGCGGGGGCGGCGATTCCGATGCTGCTGTCGGCGATGCGTCAGGATCCCGCGCAATCCTCCTCGATCATCCTGACGACCGTGACGGACATCGTCGGCTTCTTCAGCTTCCTCGGAATCGCGACGCTGCTTTCGAACCGGCTCTGAGAGCGCCGTTCTTGCGGACGGGGCGGATCCGCACGGCCATCGTCGTTCAGCGCCGCGCCACGAAATAGTGGTTCAGCGCATCGTGCGGGAGGCGGTGGCGATCGACTTCCGCGAAGCCCGCCTCGGTCAGCATGCGCGCGATCGTCTCTGCGCCCCACATCGCGCCGAGGCCCGCGCCGCCCTGCGCGAGGGAGACCGCCAGGGAGTGCATGCAGGACGCGGCGTACAGGAAGGGCGCATTCGGGTGTTCGAGATCGCGGTCGACGTGGCTCGTGCCGGCGACCTCGCGGAGCAGCAGGTTTCCGCCCGGACGCAGGGCGCGCGCGATCCGGGACAGGGCGAGGGCAGGCCGGGCCTGCTCGTGGATCGCGTCGAAGGCGGTGACGAGGTCGAAGGCCTCTCGATCCGCGATTTCGGCGGCATCGCACGCCTCGAAGCGCGCATTCTGCAGGCCGAGCGAGCGGGCGTGCAGGCGGGCCGCCGCGATCGCTTCCTCGCAGAGGTCGTAGCCGACGAAGCGACTCTCGGGGAAATGCGATGCCATCCGGCAGAGCGCATGGCCGCTTCCGCAGCCGACGTCGAGGACGTCGAGCCCGCGCGCGAGATCGGCGTCGAGCCCCGGAACGACCGGAAGGATCAGCTCGACCAGGACGCAGACGAGGGTCTGTTCGCTCTGCTCCGCCCGGATCGCGGGAAACCGGTCGTAGGAGGTCGACGGTACGCCGCCGCCCCGCGCGAAGCATTCGACGACCTCGTCTTCGACCGAGCCGAGCAGCGGGATCCACTGGCAGGCGACCGCGAGATTGCGGGGGCGAGCGGCCCGCGTGAGCGACGCGGCATGTTCCGGAGGCAGCGCGTAGGTCCCGGCAGCGGCATCGAATTCGACGATCCGGCTCGCCACCATCGCGCCGAGCCACTCGCGCACATAACGCTCGGCCAGTCCCGCGCGGCTCGCGATCGTTTCGCTCGTCGAAGGCGGCAGCTCGGCGAGCACGTCGAAGAGACCCGTTCGATGCCCGATGGAGAGCATCAGCGCGATCGCGCCGCCATTGACGGCGTCGACGATGCGCCGGGCGAAGGCCTCCCGGCGAACGGGATCGGGAGCGGCGAGCGGGATCGGGGCAGTCGACATGGCGAGCGATCTCCTCGAGGCGGGGGGCGCGAAGAAGCGAGCCGGGCAGGGACGGCGCAAACGGACGGCGCGATCGCGATCTCGGGCATCGCGATCCCGCCGACCGTCCGGGGCTCAGGCCGTGGCTTCTCGCGTCGACGGCGTCGGCGCCGATCCGCGGCGACCGCCCGGAAGGAACTTCGGCGTGCGCGCCCGCCAGCGGGCGTACTCGGGGCCGAGCAGGGCGAGCAGGTCGCGCTCTTCGAAGACGATCGCCACGAGGATGTAGGCGGTCGTGACGCTCGCCATCAGCAGATGGCCCCAGCTCATGTCGGGCGTCGCCCAGAAGGTGACGAACCAGCCGACGTAGAGGGGATGGCGGATGTGCTTGTAGAGCGAAGGCGTCACGAAACGCTTCTCGGTGTATTCGACGCCGCGGGCGAACAGGAACGCCTGGCGGAGCCCGAAGAGATCGAAGTGGTCGATCAGGAAGGTGGAGTAGAGCACCAGCCCGACCCCGCCCAGGAAGACGGCGCGCAGGAGCGCGCGACCGGTCTCGTTCGCGACCGTGTAGAGACCGCCTTCGATCGGCTGCCAGCCCCAGAAGAGCAGCGCGAGCGCCAGCGAGGAAGCGAGCACATAGGTCGCGCGCTCGGCGGGGCGCGGCACCAGCCGGGTCCAGGCACGCTTGAATCCGGGCCTCACCATCACACTGTGCTGCAGGGCGAAGACGCCCAGCAGCGCGAGGTCGATGAGAATCGCGGTCGTCGGCGTGCTCGTCGGCGGTGAGTCGATCGACCAGGGCACGCCGAAATTGGCGAGGAAGCCGATCGCGTAGAGAAAGGTCGAGAAGAAGACGCCATAACAGACGACGGCGTAGGCGAGGGCGGCGAAGCGTTGCATGCTGGATCCTCCGTGGGCCTCGAGAGGCCGTGTTGAACGAGATCAGCTTCGGGCCCGCGCGGCTGCGCGACCTGACCGGGATCGAACCGGTTTCGAACCCTTTCGAAGGACTGCGAAAACGCAGGGATTCCGAGGGGTTGGGGAATCACAAGCGGTGGCTAACCTGGGCCCGACGTGCCGACCGGGGAGCCGCCGATGCGATTTCGATTCGGGGTCTACGAGCTCGACGAACGCGCCCGGGAGCTGCGGCGGGCGGGCGAACCGGTCCGGATCCAGCCCAAGCCCTTCGAGCTCCTGCTGCTGCTCCTGCGCTCGCGCGATCGCGTGCTGGGCTTCGACGAGCTGCGGGCGGCGCTCTGGCCCGATGAGATCGTGTCGCCCGCCTCGCTCAATCGCGCGGTCACCCATGCCCGGCGCGCGATCGGCGATACGGGGCGAGGCGTGCTCGTCGCGAGCGTGCCGCGGCGCGGCTACCGATTCGCGGGGGAGGTCGTCGCGGTCGGCGACGAGCCTGCAGAGGCGAGAAGCGTGCGAGCCTCCGCGGCGGGTGTCGGCGATCCGGCTCGCGTCGCCGAGCCGATGGCGTGCGGCGGCGATCGATCGCGCCTGTTCGTCGGTCGTCGGGAGGCCCTGGCTCGACTCGAGACCCGAAAGGACGCGGCGCTCGCGGGCGAATTCCAGCTGGTGCTGGTCTCGGGGCGTGCCGGCATCGGCAAGACTCGCCTGGCGGAGGTCTTCGCGCGGGCGATCGCGCGCGAGGGCGTCTTCGTCGCGACCGCGCGGGCGCGCGATGCGAACGCCTTGCCCGCCTTCTGGCCCTGGATCCAGGTGCTCCGGCGCCTGCTCGAAGAGCCGGGGTTTCGCAGCGAGATCGCGGAGAGGGTCGGGACGGGCGAGACGGCGGCGCTGCTGCCCGCGCTGGTCGAGTTCGCGCCGGAGGTCGCACGTACGCTGCGCCGTCCCGCGACGGCGATGCCCGATCTCTCGGACGAACATCAACGCTTCCGCTTCTTCGATGCCGCTGCGCGCACGCTGCGGGCCTGCGCGGCGCGGCAGCCGATCCTGGTCGTGCTCGAGGATCTGCAGTGGGCGGATTCCGGATCGCTGCGGCTACTCGAACATCTCGCCCCCGAGCTCGCCCGGACGCCGATCCTGCTCGTCGTGACCCTGCGCGACGAGCCGCGCGAGCGCGGTCATCGCGTCGGGCGGACGCTCGCCCTGCTGAGTCAGCAGCCGAGCTTCGAGGCGATCGATCTCGCGGGGCTCTCGCGCGGCGAGGTCGGCGAGCTGCTGCGCGCGGCCGCAGGACGACCGGCGCCGGTCGATCTGGTCTCCGAGCTCTACGCGCAGACCGAAGGTGTTCCGCTCTTCGTCGGCGAGGCGATCCGGCTGCTCGGGGAGCGCGGTGATCTCGCCCATCTCTCGCGCATCCCGCGCCAGGGCGTGACGCTTCCGGCGCGGGCCGTGGATCTGATCCGGCGCGCGATCGACGCGCTCTCGGCCGAATGCGCCGAGCTGCTCGGCGCGGCGGCCGTCCTCGGCCGGGACTTCACGCTGCGCGACGTCGCCGCAGTCGCCGGCGAAGAGCGCGCGCAGGCGCTCGACAGGCTCGACGAGGCGATCGCCGCGGGCCTGCTCGAGGCGTCGTCCGAGGGCCCGGCCCGTTATCGCTTCGCCCACGCGCTCTACCGCGAGGCGCTCTACGACGATCTCGCTCGCAGCCGCCGGGCGCGGCTCCATCTCGCGGCCGCGCAGCACATCGAGAGCGCGCAGGCCGGCGTCCTCGAGCCCGTGCTCTCCGAGCTGGCGGATCATCTGCACCGCGCGCTCGCCGTCGGCGATGCCGAGCACGCCTACGCGATCGCGCGGCGCGCCGGCCAGCAATCGCAGCGGCTGCTGGCCTGGGAGCAGGCCGCGATCCACCTCGAGCAGGCGCTCGACGCCCTCGATCATCAGGGGGGCGTCGACCCGCATCGGCGCATCGAGGTCCTGCTCGCGCTCGGCGCGTCCCAGCGTCTCTCGGGCAACCGTGAGCGGCGCATCGCCGCCTATCAAGAGGCGATCGCGATCGCCCGGGCGATCGGAGACGGTGCGCTGCTCGCCCAGGCGGCGCTCGGCCTCTGTGACGTTTCGGAATGGTCGGCGCGCACACCGCCGGGCGCGGCGGAGGCGCTTCAAGAGGCGCTCGAGCAGGTCTCGTCCGAAGATCCGACGTTGCGCGCCCGCCTGACCTGCCGGCTCGGCTACCTCGAAGTGCGCGAGCGTGCGCGCGCAGAGCCGATCGCGCGCGCGGCAGCCGGGCTCGCCCGGCAAAGCGGACATCCGGTCGCCGTCGAGGAGTCGCTCTACATCCTGCATTATGCGATCGCCGGACCCGACGATCTGGCGGAGCGCGAAGCGCTCGTCGCGGACCTCGAGGCGGCCGCACGGAGCGGAGCGGATCGCGACGTCGGGGTCATCGCACTGCTCGACATCGCCTGCGACGGGCTGATGCAGGGCCGGCTCGAGAAGGCGCTCGCGTTCCGTGCTCGCGCCGGCGCGCTCGCCGGCGAAGAGCCCACGCCAACGAGTACCTGGCATCTGCGGGTTTGGGATACCGGTCTGGCGCTGCTCCAGGGGCGCTTCGACGAGGCCGAACAGCGGGCGCACGATGCGCTGCTGCTCGGCCGACGCGTCGGTCATCCCTTCGCCGCCGCCTGCTTCAGCGGCCAGCTGTCGATCCTCGAGCGAGAACGCGGCCGCGAGCAGGAGACCATCGAACGCCTCGCTGGGCGTCTCGAGGCGGGGGTCGGCGCTTCGCGCTGGGCGTCGGCCGTGCTCGGCCGCGCATTCGCCGCGCGGGGCGATCTCGATCGCGCGCGAGTGCAGCTCGCGGACGTCGTGGCGGACGATCCTGCGGCGCTCGTCCGCAACATCCGCTGGAACGCGACGATCGTCGAGATCGCCCAGCTCGTCGTCGAGCTCGGCGTCGATTCGCTGGCGCCGTCTCTGGTCCGGGCGCTCGGGAAGACACGCGACCAACACGGCGTGATCCCGATTCCGATCGCCTACGGCGGCCCGTTCACGCGCTCGCTCGCAGGTCTCTCGGCCCTGTTGGGGCATGCCGACGAGGCGCTCGCCCTCTACGACGAGGCGCTCGAATCCGCTGCGGCGCTCGGGGCGGCGCCGACCGTCTCGCGGATCGAGTTCGAGGCGGCGGCGCTGCGCGCGCGATCCGGGCAGCTTGCGCGTGCCGTCGAGGGGCTGCGCGAGAGCGAGAGTCTGGCGGGAAGGCTCGGGATGCTGCGCGTGGCGGAGGCGGCGCGCGCTCTGCGGACGCGGCTCGACGGCTGAATCAAAGCCGGCGCGTGCGGGCGTGCTCCAAGGATCGCGCCGCCTCGGCGGACAGAGGGCCGAGCTGGCGGAATCTACCGCCCCCTCGAGCGGCGGAGCCGATGGGCGCCCTCGATGACCGCACCGAGCGGATCACCGACGCGCTCGACCGTCAGGCCGAGCTCGCCGACGAGGCGCTCGGGCATCCCGTAGAGCAGGGCGCCGCCGCCGGTGAGCGCCAAACCGGACTCCCGCAGCGCGTCCTGCTGTTCGGGCGGGACGGCCGCAACGAAACGGCGGACATGCTCGGCGATGCGATCGGCGAGGGGTTCGAGCGCGTTGCGGATCGCCGTGCGGTCGACGCGGATCAGGACGGGGCCGACCCCGCGGCGAGGCCTTCCCGCGACGACGAGATCGCGGCCCTGCTCGCGGCGCGCCAATACTCCGACGTCGCGGAGGGTCCGCTCCGCCTCGCCGGGTGTGATGTGGACTTCGAGGGTCTGCGCGATCCATTCTCGGATCGCTTCGCGGAGATCATCGAGGCCGACCCGCAGCGCCGCACTCGCAACCACGCCGCTCGCGGACACGATCGCGCAGTCGGTGACCCCCTCGCCGATGTCGACGACGGCGCGCGAGCGAGCCGTCCCGAAGTCGAGGCCGGCGCCGAGCGCGGCGGCCAGCGGCTCCGGCGCGAGCTGGACGGCTCCGGCGCCCGCCCGCAGGAGGGCTTCGATCAGGGCTTCGCGCTCGGCCGCCGTCGCGTCGGTCGGTAGACAGGCCAGCACATGGGGGCGTCGCCAGCGTCCGCGTACGTGGCCGAGCAGATCGGCGACGACGGTGGTCGCGGCCTCGACGTCCACGACCACGCCGCCCGCGAGCGCTCGCCGCTCGCGTCCATCTCTCCAGATCCGGGACGGGCGTGAAAGCGGGCGGAGGCGGGAGGCGACGTGCAGGCGGGCCGTCGCCGTACCGAGATCGAGGGCGACGTCCGCTCGCTCGAGAGCCGTTTGCAACCCGAAGCTCCAGGGGGTTCGCGCGAGGGGCCCTTCGGTCGGGCCCCTCGGCGAGCCGAATCAGAAGGCGCTGCGGGCGTGCTCGTCGCCGCTGCCCTCGCCGGATTCTCCGGCGATCCGCGCAGCCTCGGCCGCGTGGCGTTCCGCCTGCGCCTCGAAGGACTCCGCGCTCGCGAGGTGGCGCTGCGCCTTCTCGCTGCGCCGTTCCTTCAGGTAGCGCTGCATGCCGGCATTGCCGTGGGTGTAGAGGATCGATCGGCCCATCTTCTTCTCCCGCTCGGCATCGGCGCGGGCCATCGCCGCCTTCGATCGGAAATGGCTCGCGAGCGCGGCATGCTCCTGGGCACCGACGGCCGAACGGATGAGCAGCTGCTCGAGGTTCTGCGTCGCCGGCTTCGCCTCCGCGAAGGCCGAGCCCGGCAGGATGATGAAGAGCGCGGCGGATACGATCAAGACGAGTCTTCGCATGAGGGTCTCCTCCTTTCGGGGCCGGCATCCCGTCGCTCGAAGAGCGGGCCGGGAGCGGCCGTGGATGCCGAACGCATCGATCCGTTCGGCTCCCTGAGGATCGTCGCGGGACACTGGGCGGGATATGAGCAGATCTACCCATGCACGATCGATCGTTCTGTTCCCTAACTTCCCTTCCGCCGGCCTCGGGGCGGAGGGAGCGGCCTCGGCTGGACCGGGCGGTGAGGCGGTGAGGCGGTGAGGCGGTGAGACGAGGAGTCGAGATGGTCACGCGCGTCGCGGTCGTCGACGATCAGACGGTCTTTCGCGAGCTGCTCGCCGAGCTGCTCGTCGCGGATCCGGCCTACGAAGTCGTCGGCCAGTTCGGGACGGGCGAGGAGGCGATCGCCGCCTTGCCGCGGCTCGCGCCCGATCTGCTCGTGCTCGACGCGGTCCTGCCCGATCGGAGCGGCATCGACGTCCTGCGGGTCCTGCGCGGCTCGCTGCGGCGGACGATGGTGCTGCTCGTGACCGCCCACGAAAAGCCGAGCCTCGTGCGCGAAGCGGTGGAGGCGGGCGTGCGCGGCATCGTGACGAAGGGGACGCCGCTGCGGGAGCTGCGCGAGGCGATGGCGCGCGTCGCCGCCGACGCGACCTATTTCTGTTCGAATACCGCCTCGCTGCTGCGGGACAGCCTGCAATCGCCGGCGCCCGAACGGCCCCTCAGCCCGCGCGAGCGCCAGGTCCTCCAGCTCGTCGCCCGGGGCCTCAGCAGCAAGCAGATCGCGAGCGAGCTCGGCGTCGGCGAGAAGACGGTCAGCAACCATCGCACCCACATCCGCAACAAGCTCGGGCTCCGCGACGTCGCCAGCTTCACGCGTTATGCGATCGAGCACGGGCTCGTCGAGCCCCGGACGTGAGCGGCCGGTCTTCGAAGCGTGTCGCGGAGGCGTCGGCGGCGATCCCGTTCCGGGCCATCGCGGATGCGACCTACGACTGGGAGAGCTGGCTCGGCCGGGACGGGCGACTGCTCTGGGTCAACCCGGCCGTCGAACGGATCACGGGCTACGGCGCCCCGGCCTCGCTCGCGATGGCCGGATATCCGCTGCCGATGGTGCTGCCCGAGGATCGCCCGAAGATCGAACGGATCCTCGCGGGCGCGGGGGAAGGCTCCTCCGGAAACGACGTCGAATTCCGCGTGCTGCGCAGCGACGGCGAGATCCGCTGGGCGGCGATCTCCTGGCAATCGATCGCGGGCGACGACGGCCAGAGCCTCGGCATCCGCACGAGCGTGCGCGACATCCAGGAGAGAAAGCGCGCAGAGCAGCGACTCCACGAAGCGCTCGTCGTCGCCGAACAGGCCGCGGCCGCGCGCCAGGCGTTCCTGGCGAACACGAGCCACGAGCTGCGGACGCCGCTCCAATGCATTCTCGGTTATGCACAGCTGCTCGCGGCGGGTGAGACGGACGCGGAGAAGAACCGCAAGATCGGCCTCATCGTCCAGCAGACCGAGACGGTGCTCGAGATCGTGAGCAACGTGCTCGAGATGGCGGCGCTGCAGGTCAAGGCGCCGGAGATCGTCGAAGAGGTCTTCGATCTCCACGACAAGGTCGCAGGCATCGTCGAGGCCGTCCGGCCGTTGACGACCGGCAAGCCCGTCGAGCTCCGTCTCGAGCTCGAAGCGGGCGTTCCGCGCCGGGTGCGCGGCGATCGGCTGCGGGTGCGGCAGGTGCTGACCAACCTCGTCGCCAATGCCATCAAGTTCACCGAGCGGGGCAGCGTCGTTCTACGCGTCGGTCGCATGAAGCCGGGCTGGATCCGCTTCGTCGTCGAGGATACGGGCATCGGGATCGCGAAGGCCGACATCGAAAAGCTCTTCACGCCGTTCATGCGGGCCGAAGACGGTGTGCGCCGCGGGCATGGTGGAACGGGGCTCGGCCTTTCGATCGCCCGCGCGCTCACCGACGCGATGGGCGGGAAGATCCGGGTCCGCTCGCGACCGGGCGTCGGCTCGCGCTTCACCGTCGAGCTCCCGCTCCGGGCGACTCCGCGTGCCGCCGCGTCGAGCGAGGGCCGGGCGCGGGCGGTGGGCCGGCGTGATCGGCTCGAGGTGCTGGTCGTCGACGACAGTCCGGCCGGTCGCGAGCTCGTCTGCGAGATGCTCGACGGGCTCGGGGTCGGCGTTCGCGCGGCAGCGACCGGGGAGGAGGCGGTCGCGAAGGTCATGAGCGATCCGCCGGATCTGATCATCATGGATCTGCAGATGCCCGGACTCGACGGGGCCGCGACCGCGCAGCTGATCCGGGCGCTGACGCCGCAAGATGCACGCCGTCCCCGGATCGTGGCGCTGACGGCGAATACCTTCGGGCGCGCCGTCGCGCTGGGGCCGTCGGGCGGGATGGACGGCTTCCTCGTCAAGCCCGCGCGCATCGCCGATCTGCGCGCCCTCCTGGAGCGCACGGCCGACGAGGTCGAGATCGAGAGCGCGCCGACCGGCGGCTCCGGCGCATCCCTCGCGGCCCCCGAAGAGGTGCTGGATCCCGCCGTGGTTCGCGATCTCGCTTCCGCCCGCGCCCGCGACGGCCGATCGCTGCTCGAGATCGCCGCTCAGCGCGTGCTCGAAGACACGCCGGACTGCCTCCGCCAGATCGAGGCCGCGCTGCGCCGGCGCGAGCTCCCGGCGGCGGCTTCCCTCGCGCATCGCATCAAGGGCAATTGCCTGATCCTGGGCGCTGCGAGCGCCGCCGGATGGGCACAGCGGCTCGACGACGCGCTCGCCCGGGACGATCGCAAGCAGGCGCGAGCCAGTCTGCGTGGCCTCGTGCAGGCGACCGAGCGGCTCGAGCAGGTCCTGCGAACGCTGGTCTAGCCGCCCGTCGAGGACCTCCGCGGGAGCCTCTCGACGGGCTGCTAGGCTGTGCCTCCGATGCACTGGCCGTTCGTTCAGGGATTGCCCGAGTCGTGGTCGCTCCCGATCGGCATCCTGCTCGCGGTCGTCGATCTCGTCGCGAGTGTCCACGTCCTGACCTGCAAACGCGACGTGCGGGCGGCGATCGGCTGGATCGGGCTCATCTGGCTCGTGCCCGGCATCGGCTCGTTTCTCTACGTCCTGCTCGGACTCAATCGCATCCGCCGACGCGCCTCGGCGCTGCAGCGCCGGCATCATCGGGACGCGGCGCCGACCCCGGCGGCGTCTGCGCCCGAGCAGCCGGATCCGTGCGAAGGGGTCGAGCCGTCGCTCTTGCCGCTCGCGCGCCTCGCCGAGCGGGTGAGCGGTCGGCGGCTGCAGGCGGGCAACCGGATCGAGCTGCTGCAAAGCGGCGACGAGGCCTACCCGGCGATGCTCGCGGCGATCGACTCAGCGCGCCGATCGGTCGCGCTCTCGACCTACATCTTCGGCGCGGACCGGGCCGGCCAGCCCTTCATCGAGGCGCTCGGCCGCGCCGCTGCGCGGGGCGTCGAAGTCCGCGTCCTGATCGACGGGATCGGCGTGCGATATACCTGGCCGCCCGTCCACCGCGCGCTTCGCCGCGCCGGCGTCGAGACCGCGCTCTTCCTGCCGCGGATGCGGGATGCGGGGCTCGCCTTCTTCAATCTGCGGAGCCATCGCAAGGCGCTGACGGTCGACGGCCGGATCGCCTTCACGGGCGGGATCAACATCCAGGCGCGCAACCGGCTCGCCGATCGGCCCGCGCGTCCGGTGCGGGATCTGCATTTCCGGCTCGAAGGCCCGATCGCCGCGGAGATCCAGGAGGTCTTCGCCGCGGACTGGCATTTCACGACGGGCGAGGCGCTCGACGGCGCCGCCTGGGCGCCGGAAGGCTCGCCCGACGGCGGGGCGGGGCCTCCGGCGCGCGTGCTCGCGAGCGGTCCCGACGGCGATCTCGAGATCGTTCGGACCCTGATGCTGGGCGCGCTCGCGGCGGCCCGGGAATCGGTGCGGATCGTGACGCCCTATTTCCTGCCCGATGCGTCGACCATCGCCGCGCTCGGGGTCACCGCGCTGCGCGGCGTCGAGGTCGACGTCGTGCTGCCGGAGCGCGTGAACATTCCGCTCGTCCAATGGGCGGCGGCCGCCCAGCTCTGGCAGGTCGTCGCACCGGGCTGCCGCGTCCATTTCTCGCCGCCGCCTTTCGATCATTCCAAGCTGATGCTCGTCGACGGGGCGTGGTGTTTGTTCGGATCGTCGAACTGGGATCCGCGCAGCCTGCGGCTCAACTTCGAGCTCGACGTCGAATGCCACGACCGCGCGCTCGCAGCCCGACTCGATGCGCTCGTCCTCGAACGGATCGCGAATGCGCGGCACGTCACGCTCGCGGAGCTGGACGCGCGAGCCCTGCCGATCCGCGTTCGGGATGGGGCGGCGCGCCTGCTCTCGCCGTATCTCTGAGCGCCTTCGAGAGCGCCGGAGGCGGGCGCGGGGCGGGGCGGAGCCTGACCGTGCGCGGGCGTGCGGAGGCGCGAGGCGCAGGCGGGCGGACCTTCGGCGTGATATCGACTGGGGGCGCGTCATCGCGCTCGGCGGGCCGGATCGACGCCCGAGAAGCCCGTGGCCGCGACCGTTCGATCGATTCTGCTGAGCCGCTCGAGCCGAGCGGCAGGAGAGCCCGGGATGCCCGTCGAGTACGTCGAGTTCGAAGCCGCGCGCCAGGCGAAGGGCCTGCGCATGATCGTCGTTCCCGGGATTCCATCGCCCTGGAGCGAGGCCGCGAAGGGAATCTTCCATGTGAAGCGGCTGCCCTGGAAGGCCGTTGCGCTCGACTCGAACAGCGATGCGATGGCGGATTGGGCGAAGGAGCGGAGCGGCCCCGTCGCCTTCTTCGACGACGAGCCGCCGCGCGCGAGCTGGCCGCAGATCCTGCTGCTCGCCGAACGGCTCGCGCCGCAGCCGGCGCTGCTGCCCGCCGATCTGCGGGATCGCGCGCAGGTCTTCGGTCTCGCCCACGAGATCTGCGGCGAGCAGGGCCTCATCTGGGAGCGGCGGCTGCAGGGCGTCCATGCCGGCCTGACGGACGCGGCGGGCGGCTTTCCCAAGCCCGTCGCCGAATACCTCTCGGGCAAATACGGCTATCGCGCCGCCGAAGCGGCGCGCCATCCGGGGCGCGTCGTCGCGCTGCTCGAGATGCTCGCCGGGATCCTGCATGCGCAGCGCAGCGCCGGCAGCCGATTCTTCTTCGGCGATCGCCTGACCGCCGTCGACGTCTACGCCGCCACCGCGATGGCGATGTTCAAGCCCCTGCCGCCCGAGCAGTGTCCGATGATGGAGTTCATCCGCCCGACGCTCGAAGCGATGGACGCCGCGACGTCGAAGGCCCTCGATCCGATCCTGCTCGAGCATCGCGATTTCATCTATCACGAATTTCTCGAGCTGCCGCTCACGCTCTAGGAGAAGGAGAAGCGCGATGTCGCCGTCGTCCGAAAACCGCGTCTGCCGGACCTTCGGCATCCGGCTGCCCCTGTTGATGGGCGCGATCTCGCCGCGGCCGCCGCTCGCGGCCGCCGTCTGCCGCGCCGGCGGCCTCGGCTGCATCGAGGGCATCTCGTCTCCGGACAAGATCCGTCAGCAGATCCGCGAGCTGCGCGCCCTGACGGACGCGCCCTTCACGGTCAACTTCCCGCTCGCCTTCGGCGATCGCTCGCTCGTCGAGGGGCGGGTCAAGGTCGCCATCGACGAGAAGGTCCCGGCCGTCCTGACCTCCGCCGGCAGTCCGAAGGTCTACACGCGGATGTTCCAGGACGCGGGCATCAAGGTCGCCCACGTCGTCGCGGGGATCTCCCACGCGGAGAAGGCCGCCGAAGCCGGGGTCGACGTGCTCGTCGCCGAGCCGACCGAATCGGGCGGTTATCGCGGCGCGAACGAGATCGCGATGATGGTGCTGGTGCCCGCGATCGCGCGGGCATTGCCGGGAGTTCCCCTGGTGGCGGCGGGGAGCGTCGCGGATCGGGCGGGGCTCGTCGCGGTGATGGCGCTCGGGGCGGAGGGGGTGCAGCTCGGGACGCGCCTCATGGTGACGCAAGAGGGCCGCGCGTTCTTTCCGGAGTACGTCGAGAAGATGGTGCTCGCCGCCGACGATACGTCGACGATGTCGGCCGACGGGCCGACGCGGCCGCGGGTCTCGAAGCCCGAGTTCGCGGAGAAGATCGTCGGCGACGCCCGCAAGCGCGCGCAGATGGGGCAGGTCGCGGCCTTGATCCACGACGTGCCGACGATCGCCGAGGTCGTCCGCGAGCTCTTCGACGGGGGCGCGGCCCACGCGCGCGACGTCTCGGCCGCGCTCGAGCGGCTGCGCGCGGGGCTCGCCGACTAGCAGGGCCGCGCCGGAAGCAGATGCGACCGATCCGGCGGGCGTACGGGCAGGGACGGGTGCGGCGCTCGGCTCGTCCGGTCGTCGGGAGGGCGGGGCAGGCGGTGTCGATCCCCGAGGCGAAGACGTTCTGGCGGCTCCTCGAAGCGCGCGTCGCAGCGACGCCCGATGCGCCGATGCTGATCGACGAGCACGATGCATGCATCTCGTTCGCCGATTATCACGCCGCCGCCCTGCGCGCCGCGCAGGCGCTGCATGCCCGCGGCGTCGGCCCCGGAAGTCGCGTCTCGTTCCAGCTGCCGACCCGGATCTCGACGGTCGTCCTGATGGGCGGGCTCGCGCGCCTCGGCGCGATCCAGAACCCGATCGTCCCGGCCTATCGGGAGACGGAGACGGCCTTCTGTCTCGACGAGACGAAGGCGCAGATCCTGATCGTCGAGGCCACCGGCTGGCGACTCGACGAGGGCGGGCTGCGCGAGCGGGTCGGCCACGACTTCGTGCTGCTGCGCGATCGCGACGTCGGCATCGAGCGGGCGAAGACGGACGCTCCGGCGCCCGATCCGCAGCGGCTCGCGCCGCTCTCGCCGCCCGATCCGCTGCTCCCCGCGCCGCCCGTGGATCCCGCCGCCGTTCGCTGGATCTACTACACCTCGGGCACGACCTCGCGGCCGAAGGGCGCGCGCCAGACCGACCAAGCCGTCGCCATCACCGCCGCGGGCCTCGTGGCGCGCCACCGGATCGGCCCGCCCGATCGCTTCGGCATGGCCTTTCCCTTCACCCACGTCGGCGGCCTCATCAACCTGATCGCGACCTTCCTGCGTGGCCATTGTCTCGTGCTGCTCGAGGCCTTCGATGCGGAGAAGGCGACGACGCATTTCGCGAGGCACGGGGTCAGCGTCGTCGGCGGCGGACCGGTCTTCTACGCCGCGATCCTCGCGGAGCAGCGGCGGCACCCGGAGCGAAAGGTCCTGCCGGCGTTCCGGATCTTCAGCGGCGGCGGGGCGCCGATGAACGCCGAGCTCCATTACGAGGTCCTGCGCGAGATGGGCGGGCGCGGCTGCCTGCACGGCTTCGGGATGACCGAGTGCGGAATCATCTGCGCCAACGACGTCGACGATGCCGACGAGCGACTCGCCGAGACCGAGGGCCGGCCCATCCCGGGCATCGAGCTGCGCATCGATCGCTCGGACGGGGCGCGGGCGGAGGCGGGGGAGGAGGGCGAGGTCCTGCTGCGCGGGCCGGCCGTCTGCCGGGGTTATGTCGATGCCGCGGCGACGGCAGCCGCCTTCGACGACGAAGGTTGGTTCAGGACCGGGGATCTCGGATTCGTCGATGCCCGCGGCTATTTGACGATCACCGGTCGACGCAAGGACGTCATCATCCGCAAGGGCGAGAACATCTCGGCCGTCGAGGTCGAGGATCTGCTCTACGGCCATCCGCGGGTGGCGGACGTCGCGGTGATCGGGCTTCCCGATGCTTTGCGGGGGGAGCTCGTCTGCGCGGTCGTGACTGCGATGCCGGGGCTCCCGCCGATCGGCTTCGACGAGATGGTCGCGCATTTTCGCGGCGCCCGGGTCATGGCGCAGAAGATCCCCGAGCGCCTCGAGGTCGTCGATGCGATTCCGCGCAACGCGACCGGAAAGATCCTGAAGCAGGTCCTGAAAGAGCGCTTCGCCGGCTCCGTCGTCCCGTCGGTGGCGCGCGCATAGCGCTCGTCGTGCCTGCGACGGAGCGGGGCGGACACCCGCGCGATCCTGCGACGGAGCCCGAGCGCGCGAGAGGCGATCCTGCGAAGGCCGGGGCGAGACGCTAGGCGCGATTCCGCAGCGTCCGGTCGACGAACCGCGCGATGCGGGCCACGGATTCCGCCGCCTCGGGCAGATGGGGATGCAGCTGCCAGACGTGGGTCAGGCCCTCGCCGACGAAGAGCTCGACGGGAACGTCTGCCTGCCGGGCCCGCTCGGCGACACGCCGCGCATCGTCGAGCAGGATCTCGCGGGTCCCGACCTCGAGCAGCAGGGGCGGGAAGCCCTTGAAGTCGGCGTGGATCGGGGACGCGCGCGGATCGCGGGCGGCGCTTCCGCCGCCGAGGTAGGCCGCGGCCATGAGGTGCGTATCGGCGACGCCGACCATCGGATCGTCGATGCCGGATCGGGCGGATTCGCCCGAGAGCTCGAGATCCGCGAGGGGCGAGAGCGCGACGGCGGCGGCCGGCATCGGCTCGCCCGCGTCGCGCAGGGCGACGAGGCTGCCGAGCACGAGGCCACCGCCCGCCGAGTCGCCCGCGAAGACGATGCGCGCGGGCGCGATCCCTCGACCCTGAAGCCAGCGATACGCGGCGCGGACGTCGTCGATCGCGGCGGGAAAGGGATGCTCGGGGGCGAGACGATAGTCGAGGGCCAGGACGGGCAGGCCGGCCGCGAGGGCGAGGCGGGCGATCAACGAGCGATGGGTCGCGACGGAGCCCATGACGTAGCCGCCGCCGTGGAGATAGAGCATCGCGCGGTCGGTCGGCGCGCCGGGAGTCTGGAACCAGAAGCCAGGAACGCCGCCGGCCGTGACAGGTTCCTGCCGGACGCCCTCCGGAAACGGGATCTTCTCGAACACGCTCGCGAGGCTCGCCAGTCCCGCACGCATCGCATCGATCGAGTCGGGCGCGGGACCGGGAGGCCGGGCCTTCAGGGATGCCACCAGGTCTTCGTGCTCGCGACTCGGCATGGACGTGCGCCTCCTTGGCGTTCGGGATGCTACAAAACCCGCCGACCGGTCCATCGACGATCGTACTTTCGCGCCGGGCGATCCGCGCGGGTGGATTCGATGAGGCCGTCGAGGAGCCCTGCGAGAGGCCCTTCGAACAGAGGAGACGCCCACATGCTTCCGTTCGCGAGTCGAGTCGTTTCGCGCTGGTGCCCGATCGCGCCGTCGTTCCGGGCGCTTCCGGCCGCGCTGGCTCCCCGCCTCCCGCTTCGTTCGGCGGCAGCGATGCTCGTCGCGCTCGCGCTCGCCGCGGCGGGCTGCAGCGACGAGAGCTCGAAGGCCCCGGCGCCGGACGGGGCCGCGGGGAGCTCCGCCGCCGCGAATCCGGGCGGCGCGGCCGGCGGGTCGGCGGGCAGTGCGGCGACGCCGGGCGAGAACGCGGCAGCGGCGCTCCCCGACGATCTGCCGAATGCGCTCGTGCTCGGGCTCTCCGCCTTCGATGCCCGGAAGCCCGGCGACGAGGGGCCGCCGGTCCCGCTGCCGGCCGAGCTCGAATTCGTCGCCCGCCGCGGCGGCGAATGGGTCACGACGCGCATGACCGATCCCGAGAGCAACGTCTTCCACAAGGCCCTCGCCTATACGACGCCCGCCGGCGAGACCGTTCTCCTGACGGGCGGCGGTACGAAGGCACTCCTCAAGCTCTGGCGAAAGCCGGAGGGCCAGCCGGACGGGGCGCTCGTCGCCGAGACGATCTGGGAGAAGGATTTCGGCGGCCGCTTCTCGCGCATGCGCGACATCGAGGTCGGCGACATCGACGGCAACGGGACGCGCGCGATCGCCGTCGCGACCCACGACCAGGGCGTCGTCGCCGTCGTCCGCCCCGGCGAGGGCGGCTATTCGGCCCAGGAGCTCGATCACGAGAAGGACACCTTCGTTCATGAGGTCGAGCTCGGCGATGTCGATGGCGACGGCACGCTCGAGATCTATGCGACGCCCTCCGAGCCGAACCGCCTCGACGGCTCCGAGCAGGAAGGCCACGTCGTTCGTTATGTCCCGGCGAAGAAGGAGGGCCGCAAGATCGTCGCCGATCTCGGCAAGCGCCATGCCAAGGAGATCCTCGTCGCCGACATCGACGGCAATGGCAAGGACGAGCTCTACGTCCTCGTCGAAGGCCAGAAGGATCCGAAGGGCGGCGGCCTGCTTCATCGCAGCGAGATCTGGCGCTACGAAGCCGATACCCCCGCCGACCAGGGCGTCCCGATCGCCGAGTTCGAGGACCTCCTCGGCCGCTTCCTGACGCCCTCGGATCTCGACGGCGACGGCAAGA
>CAUJGH010000655.1 GCA_963169575.1 Myxococcota bacterium
GCCCCCGCTCTCGGCCGAACATGCCTTCGCGCTCGCGCCGCCGGGTCTCCCGACGGTCTTCGCGCGGGGACAGCGTCCGACGATCGCGATCCTGCGCGAGCAGGGCGTGAACGGCCAGATCGAGATGGCGGCCGCCTTCGATCGCGCGGGCTTCGACGCCTACGACGTCCACATGAGCGATCTCGTCTCCGGCAGGCGCTCGATCCTCGACTTCCAGGGCCTCGTCGCCTGCGGCGGCTTCTCGTACGGCGACGTGCTCGGGGCCGGCGGGGGCTGGGCGAAGTCCATCCTCCATCGCGAGGCGCTGCGCGCCGACTTCGCGCGCTTCTTCGCGGATCCGGGGCGCTTCGCGCTCGGCGTCTGCAACGGCTGCCAGATGCTTTCGCATCTCGCGCCCCTCATCCCCGGCGCCGAGGACTGGCCGCGCTTCCTGCGCAACCGCTCCGAGCCGATCGAGGCGCGCCTCTCCCTGGTTCGGATCGAGCGCTCGCCGTCGATCCTGTTCGCGGGCATGGAGGGCGCGCGCCTGCCGATCGCCGTCGCCCACGGTGAGGGACGAGCCCATTTCGCCGATCCGGCGCAGCGGGCGCGCTTCGAGGCCGCCGGACTGGTCGCCGCGCGCTTCGTCGATGGCCGGGGCGAGATCGCGACCCGCTACCCCGCGAACCCGAACGGCTCGCCCGAGGGCATGACCGCGCTGACGATTCCCGATGGCCGGGTCACGATCCTGATGCCCCATCCCGAGCGCGTCGTGCGCACGGCGCAGCTCTCCTGGCATCCGCCTGCTTCGGAAGGCGGACCGTGGGGCGAAGAGAGTCCCTGGATCCGCTTCTTCCGCAACGCCCGGGCGTGGCTCGCGCGCCAGGAGCGAGGAGACGCATGACGATCGATTCCGATGCCGCCCGCCTGCTCGCGATCTCGCCGCTCGACGGTCGTTATGCGGACAAGCTCGACGATCTGCGGCCGCTGACGAGCGAGTTCGGCCTGATCCGCAATCGGGTCGTCGTCGAGCTGCGCTGGTTCGCGGCGCTCGCAGCGAATCCCGCCATCGCCGAGGTGCCGGCGCTCTCGAACGCGGCGAGCGCGGCGCTGGACGAGATCGAGCGCACGTTCTCCCCCGCCGATGCCGCTGCGATCCGGGCGATCGAGGCCCGCACGAACCACGACGTGAAGGCGGTCGAGTACTGGCTGAAGGACCGCTTCGCCGCCGTTCCCGACCTCGCCGCCAGCCGCGAGTTCCTGCATTTCGCCTGCACCTCGGAGGACATCAACAACCTCGCCTATGCGCTCATGCTGGCGGACGCCCGCGAGCTGCTGCTGGCGGAGATGGACCGCCTGATCGCCGAGCTGCGGCGACAGGCGGGGCTCCACGCGGAGCAGCCGATGCTCTCGCGGACCCATGGCCAGCCCGCGACGCCGACGACCCTCGGCAAGGAGCTGGCGAACGTCGGCCAGCGCATGCTGCTCGAACGGCGGGCCTTCGCCGGAGTCGAAATCCGCGGCAAGTGCAACGGCGCCGTCGGCAACTTCGCGGCGCATTGCGTCGCGTATCCCGAGGTCGACTGGGAAGCACACACGCGCAGCCTCGTCGAAGCCCTCGGCCTCGCCTTCAATCCGTACACGACCCAGATCGAGCCCCACGACTGGATCGCCGCCTACTGTCACGTCCTGATCCGCTTCGACACGGTGCTGCTCGACTTCGTGCGCGACGTCTGGAGCTACATCTCGATCGGTTATTTCAAGCAGCGCCCGGTCGCCGGCGAGGTCGGCTCGTCGACCATGCCCCACAAGGTGAACCCGATCGACTTCGAGAACGCCGAGGGCAATCTCGGCGTCGCGAACGCCCTGCTCGGTCATCTCGCCGAGAAGCTCCCGGTCTCGCGCTGGCAGCGGGATCTCTCGGATTCGACGGTGCTGCGCACGCTCGGCTCCGGGCTCGGCCATGGGCTGCTCGCGGTCCGCGCGACGCTGCGCGGGCTCGGCAAGCTGGCGGTCGACGGCGAGCGCATGGCGGCGGACCTCGCGGCGAACCCGGCGGTGCTCGGCGAGGCGGTACAGACGGTCATGCGGCGCCATGGCATCCCCGACCCCTACGAGAAGCTGAAGGCCGCGACGCGTGGGCAGGAGATCGGCCTCGCGGATCTGGCGCGTCTGATCGAAGGGCTCGAGATCCCCGCTCCGGCGAAGCAGGCCCTGCTCTCCCTGACGCCGGAGCGATACGTCGGGCTCTCGGCGCGTCTGGCCCGGCGCTTCGCCGACGGCAAGGAAGGTCCGTAGGGGCGCCCCCGGGAGGAGGCCCCGGCCCAGGGGTGGAGCGATACGGTGCGTCTCGTTATGATCGGCGGCCTGCCGGGCAGCGCCGCAGACGGGTTCGTCACCGGCGCGGGCCGGGCGGGCGAATCCGCTGGGATCCGCCCGATTCCCGAGTGATTTCATGGCCTCTCCACCCGCAGATCCGGGCGAGTGGCACGGCTCATCTCGCGTCGACCGGGCCCTGTCGAGCGGCGCACGCGGACCTCGAATTCAATCCATGGAGCGGAAATGAACAAGCGGACGACGGAGCGGGAAGCGGTTGCCGAGCTCCGCGATGGAATGACGATCGGCATCGGCGGCTGGGGATCGCGCCGCAAGCCCATGTCGATCGTGCGCGAGATCCTGCGCTCGAGCGTCAAGGATCTGACCGTGGTCACCTACGGCGGTCCCGATGTCGGCCTGCTCTGCAACGCGGGCAAGATCAAGCGTCTCGTCTACGGCTTCGTCTCCCTCGACTCGATCCCGCTCGAGCCGCATTTCCGCAAGGCCCGCCAGGCCGGCGCGATCCAGGCGGCGGAGCTCGACGAGGGCATGCTGCAATGGGGCCTGCTCGCAGCCTCCCATCGCCTGCCCTTCCTGCCGACCCGCGCGGGACTCGGCTCGGACGTGCTCGCGATCAACCCCGACATCAAGCTCGTCCGCTCTCCGTACGCAGATGGCGAAGAGCTCGTCGCGATGCCGGCGCTCGAGCTCGACGTCGCCTTCATCCACATGAACCGCGGCGACGTGCGCGGCAACGGCCAGTACCTCGGCCCGGATCCCTATTTCGACGACATGTTCTGCCGCGCCGCGAAGCGCCGCTTCATGAGCGTCGAGAAGATCGTCGAGACCTCGGCGATGGCGAACGAGGGCCCGCTCCAGACGCGGATCATCAATCGCACGATGGTCGACGGCGTCATCGAGGCCCCCGGCGGCGCGCATTTCACCGAATGCCCGCCCGACTACGGTCGCGACGAAAAGTTCCAGAGCGCCTACGCGGCGACCGCGAAGGACGACGCGGCCTGGCAGGAGTTCAAGAAGACCTACCTCGATCTCGAGAACGAGGCCGAGTACCAGAAGGCGGTGGGCAAGCGATGAGTCAGAGCGGCATCGGGGGCGGAGCGGCGACGCGGGGCGAGATCTGCGCGGTGGCGGCGGCCGAGGCCTTCCGCGGCAACGGCGAGATCCTGGCCTCCTGCTTCGGGACGGCACCGGCCGTGGGCGCACGGCTCGCCAAGCTGACCTTCGAGCCCGACCTCCTGATGACCGACGGCGTCTGCACCGTCGTCGACAACCCGGCCCCGGTCTCGGGCCCCGCCGAGCCCGCCGTCGTCGAGGCCTGGCTGCCCTTCCGCACCATCTTCGACCATCTCTGGAACGGCAACCGCCATGTCGTCATGGCGGCCAGCCAGATCGATCGATACGGCAACCACAACTTCGCCTGCATCGGTCCCCACGCGAAGCCGAAGGCCCAGCTGCTCGGCATGCGCGGCGCGCCGGGCAACTCGATCTCGCATACCACGAGCTACTGGGTCGCCGCCCAGACGAAGAGCGTCTTCGTCGACCAGGTCGACATCGTCTCCGGCGTCGGATACGACCGGGCGGCGAAGCTCGGCAAGGCCTCGACGCGGGGCCACGACGTGCGCTTCGTGATCTCGAATCTCGCCGTGTACGACTTCCAGACCCCCGACCATCGCATGCGCCTGAAGTCGGTCCATCCCGGCGTCAGCGTCGACGAGGTCGTCGCGAACACGAGCTTCGAGCTCGTGATCGAGGGCAAGGTTCCCGAGACGCGCCAGCCGACCGACGAAGAGCTTCGCCTGATCCGGGAGAAGATCGATCCCAAGGGTTTCCTCAACAAAGAAGTGCCGAACCCCGCCTAGCGCGGCGTTCGCCACGGAAGCCGGAGCCCGCCCCCCGTGCCCCACTCCCTCGAGACCCGCGTGACCGCGCTGCTCGGCTGCGACTACCCGATCCTGCAGACCGGGATGGGTTGGGTCGCGACGCCGGCGCTGGTCGCGGGCGCCTGCAACGCCGGCGCCTTCGGGTTCCTCGCGGCGGCGACGATCCCGCCCGAGCAAGTCGGCGCCGCGATCCGCGAGATCAAGGCGCTCACACAGCGGCCCTTCGGCGTCAACTTCCTGATGGACGCGCCGGGCGCGGACGTCATCAGCGAGGCGATCATCCGCGAGGGCGTGCGCGCGGCGGGCTACAACCGGGCGCCGAACGCGCAGCTGATCCAGAAGCTGAAGGCCGGGGGCGTCGTCTGCGTCCCGACCTGCGGCGCCGTCAAGCACGCGGTCAAGGCAGAGCAGCTCGGGGCGGACATCATCATCGTCCAGGGCGGCGAAGGCGGCGGACATACGGGCTCGGTCCCGACGACGCTGCTCGCGAGCGCCGCGGCCGACGCGGTGAAGGTCCCCATCGTCGCCGCCGGCGGCTTCAAGGACGGCCGCGGCCTCGTCGCGGCCCCCGCCTTCGGCGCCGAGGGCGTCGCGATGGGCACGCGCTTCCTGATGACGCAGGAGAGCCCCGTCCCCGACGTGACCCTCGCCCGCTATCTCGCGGCCGAGGTCTCCGACGTCGTCGTCAGCGAGGCCCTCGACGGTCTGCCCCAGCGCATGATCGCGAACGAGCTCTCGCGCCGGCTCGAGAGCGCGGGCCCCCTCAGCAAGCTCGTGATG
>CAUJGH010000656.1 GCA_963169575.1 Myxococcota bacterium
GGCGCAGATCGCCGCGCTGCCGATTAGGCTGGTGAAGATGGTCACGCGGGCTCGGAGAAGGGACTCCCCCGACCGGCGGCGAACGCTGTCCGGCAGGAAATGATCGGCGAAATGGATCCGCCGGATCGCTCCGCTGCGGCGCCCTTCGCTCCGATCTCGCCGCCCGGCCTCCGTCATCTCGGACGTCCCGTCGTTCGACCGCGGTCGGGGCGGAGCGTGAGCGGCTCGGCGTCGCGCCCACGACCGCGGAAGCTCATGCGCCGTTCCATGCAGCGCTGGTCGTATGCCCGCCCGAGAACTGGATGATCTCGATGCGCGCACCATCGGGATCGGTCACGAAGAACATCCGGACCCCGCCGACCTCGACCGGCGGCGCGAGGGGCGCGAGCCCGCGCGCGAGGAACGCGGCATGGGTCGCGTCGATGTCCTCGACCGAGATCGAGATGTTGCTCCAGCCGGTGAAGCGGCCTTCGGGCGGCGGCGAGAGGCTCGGATGCTCGAAATGGATCAGCTCGATCGAGACCTTGCCCGCGCCCGGCACGAGCAGCCCGATCATGCGGCCGCGCGCGCCCGGCGTCCCGGTCACCGCATCGAGCCCCGGCCCGTCGAGCCGCACATCGAAGAGCGGCCGAAGCCCGAGCCCGTCGCGATAGAAGTGCAGCGCCCGTTCGAGGTCGGAGACACGCACGGTGATGTGCGAGAAATCGCGATAGGCGATCGCGCTCATGCCGGCCCGCGGCTCACGCGCCCGTCTTGTGGGAGCCGTCGCAGAGCGGCGCCTTCTTCGTCGCCTTGCAGGCGCAGAAGTAGACGGCCCGGCTCGCCGTCGCGGTGTACTTCGTTGGGGCGATCCCGGTTCCCTTGTGCGAGCCATCGCAGAAGGGCTGCGTCGCACTGCGTCCGCAGGCGCACCAGAAATAGCTCTTGCCCGCCTCGACCTCGACGGAGACGGGGGCATCGGCGGCGCGCACGGGTTCGGACATGGACGGCTCCTCGTGGATGACGGGGCGACAGCGGCTGACGAGGAGTTTGAGGGGCAAGCCGTGGGCATGCAAGGCGTCGACGGGCTTTCGCGGGGCGTCCCGATCCATCCGCCGCCCGGGGACATGCCCTTCGGTTCGCGCTCTCTCCCGCGTCGGGGCGCACTTTTCTTTGGCCTGCCATCCGCCCCCCGTCACCGGGAAGGACCATTCATGGGGATCGAAATGCACGAAGCGCCGGCGACCTCGGCCGGGCCGGCGAGGCTCGTGGCGCCCCGGATCGTCACTGCCCGCCATCTCCAGCCGATGGCCCGCCTCGCACTCTGTCTCGTATTCTGTCTCGAGCTGACCGCCTGCCGCGAGCCGGAGCCGGGCCCGATCGACTACTCGGGCCCCGTCGCGGGCTGGTCGCATACGAGCGGCAACCTCGCCGGCCAACGTTATTCGCCGCTGACCCAGATCCATCGCGAGAACGTCGCCACACTCGAAGAGGCCTGGCGCTACGAGAGCGGCGACGACGGCCCGACCAACTCGCTCCAGGTCACGCCGATCCTCGTGGGCGACGCCCTCGTTTTCTGCACCCCGACCGATCAGGTCATCTCGCTCGACGCCGAGACCGGCCGCGAACGCTGGCGCTTCGATCCGCAGGTGAACCTCGAAGGGACCTACAACCCGGTCTGCCGCGGCGTCGCCCACGCGATCGTCGAGGCGCCGGCCCTGCCTGCGCCCGCGGAGGCCGCCCTCGCCGAAGCCCCCGTCCAGGACTGCGCCTCGCGCATCTTCCTCGGCACCCTCGACGCCCGCCTGATCGCGCTCGATGCGACGAGCGGGATTCCCTGCAGCGACTTCGGTCGCGAGGGCCAGATCAGCCTGCTGGCCGGCATCGGCGACGTCCGTCCCGGCGAGTACACGATGACCTCGCCGCCCCTCGTCGTCGGCGACCGCGTCGTGACCGGCGCCTGGGTCACCGACGGCCAGCGCGTCGATTCGCCCGGCGGCGTGATCCGCGCCTTCGATACACGCAGCGGCGCGCTCGTCTGGGCCTGGGACCCGGTGCCCGACGATCGCGATCCCGTCACCGCCGAGGAGGTCGCGGCCGGCGCGACCTATACCCGCGGCACCGCCAACGCCTGGACGCTGCTCTCGGCGGACGCCGAGCAGGGACTCGTCTTCGTTCCGACGGGCAATGCCTCGCCCGATCATTATGGCGGCGCGCGTGCCGGCCTCGATGCCCTGTCGAGCTCCGTCGTCGCCCTCGATGCGAAGACGGGCGAGCGCCGCTGGCATTTCCAGACCGTGCACCACGATCTCTGGGACTACGACGTCGCCTCGCAGCCGGTCCTCTACGACCAGCCCGAAGGTGCGCCGGGCGGCGCCGGAAGGCCGGCCCTCGCCCAGGCGACGAAGATGGGCCATATCTTCCTGCTCGATCGCCTGACCGGCGAGCCGATCTTTCCCGTCGAAGAGCGCACGGTGCCCCAGGGCGGAGTCGTCGAGGGCGAGACGGTTTCCCCGACGCAGCCCTTTCCGACGCTCCCGAAACCGCTGCATCCCCATCGGCTCCTGCCCGAGGACGTCTGGGGCCTGACGCCGATCGACCGCTCGGAATGCCGTCGCATCGTCGCGGGCCTTCGCAACGAAGGCATCTTCACGCCGCCCTCGCGCGAGGGCTCCGTCGTATTTCCGGGGCTCGGTGGCGGCGTCAACTGGGGCTCGGTGTCGATCGATCCGAACGCGGGCACCCTCGTCGTCAACTCGATGCGCAACCCGTTCATCGTCAGCGTCGTTCCGCGCGAAGAGGCGACGAGCCTCGAGGGCACGGATCTCGTCGGCGCCCAGCCCCAGGAGGGCACGCCCTACGTCACGCTGCGCGCGCCGCTGCTCTCGTCCTGGGGCATGCCGTGTACGCCGCCGCCGTGGGGCCAGCTGACGTCGATCGACCTCGCGACGGGGGAAACGCGCTGGCAGGCCCCGCTCGGCAACCTGCGCGAGCTCGCTCCGGTCTTCGGCCAATTCTTCCGCTGGGGAACGCCCAACCAGGGAGGCCCCATCCAGACCGCCGGTGGCCTCATCTTCATCGGTGCGACGATGGACCGGACCTTCCGCGCCTTCGATGCCGAGACCGGCACCGTGCTCTGGCGTGCCCTGCTCCCGACCTCCGCCCATGCGACGCCGATGACCTATCGCCTGCGCAAGGACGGCCGGCAATTCGTCGTCATCGCAGCGGGCGGCCATTTCCCGCTCGGCTCTCCGCCCGACGACGTCTTGATCGCGTACGCCCTCCCCGAACCGAAGCCGAGCGAGGCCCGCGAATGATGGCCCAGCGGCGGCGCGCGCCATGACGAAACCTCTCGGCCCGAACGACCTCGTCCTCTGCTCGGGGACCCTGCTCGGCCATCCCCTGCACGCGAAGATCCGCGCCGCCGCCGATGCCGGTTATGCGGGGCTCACGCTCTGGCCCGAAGACGTCGCCCAGGCGCGCTCCGAAGGACTTTCCGACGCCGACATCCGGGCGCTGCTCGCCGATCACGCGCTCGTCGTCGTCGACATGGATCCGCTGCTCGACTGGACGCCGCAGGCGCGCCCGAAGCCGGGCGAAGCCCTCGTCGCCGTGACCCCGGAGGCAGAGTT
>CAUJGH010000657.1 GCA_963169575.1 Myxococcota bacterium
GCGAGATCTCCCGCGGCTTGCGTCCGCCGACCGACGGGACGCTGATGATGTCGTCGGAGCTGAGGAAGCGCGCCGAGGCGACCCCGAACTTCTTCTTGATCCGCTCCGCCTCCTCGAACGGCGTCCGCAGGCCGACGGCGATGTCGTTCGAGAGGTGGTAGCCGCCGAGGCCGAGGACGGAGGTGTTCTTGATCGCCCCGTCGCCGAACACGGCGATGTCCGTCGTGCCGCCGCCGATGTCGATCATGCAGACGCCGAGCTCCCGCTCGTCGTCCTGCAGCACCGCCGCCGCCGAAGCGAGCGGCTCGAGCACGATGTCGATGACGTTGAGGCCCGCCTTGTTGCAGCACTTCACGATGTTCTGGGCGCTCGTCACCGCGGCGGTCACGATGTGGATCTTCGCCTCGAGGCGGACGCCGCTCATGCCGAGCGGCTCCCGGATCCCGTCCTGGTCGTCGATGATGAACTCCTGGGGAATCACGTGGATCACTTCCCGGTCCATCGGAATCGCGACGGCCTTGGCGGCGTCGATCACCCGCTTCACGTCCCCCTCGCGGACGTCGCGCTCCTTCACCGCGACGACGCCGTGGGAGTTGAAGGCGCGGATGTGGCCACCGGCGATGCCGGCGTAGACCGACGTGATCTCGCAGTCGGCCATGAGCTCCGCCTCTTCGACGGCGCGCTTGATCGAGTCGACGGTCGCGTCGATGTCGACGACGACGCCCTTGCGGAGTCCGCGGCTCGGATGGGTCCCGATGCCGACGATGTCGATGCCGTTCTCGTTCGCTTCCGCGACGATCGCGCAGATCTTCGTGGTCCCGATGTCGAGCCCGACGATCAGGTCCTCTTTCTTTTGCCTGGCCATGTGATCCCCCCCAAAAAGATCTCCGTCCGGAGATCTCCCCCCTGGATGACGTCTCCCATCCGGGAGCCGTCACCACGAAGAGCCCACCTCACCCCGACGTGGGCTCCGTTTCCTCCGTCCGCAGGACCGCGCGGTCCGCGTATCGCAGGTCGATGACGTTCGCGCCCGCGACCAGCGCGTCCCGCTGGTCGAGCAGCGCGGCGAGCCGGGCGATGCGCCGTTTCAAGAAGCTCTGTCCGAGCAGCACGCGCGGACCCGAGCGGCCGATTTCGAGCACGAAGCCCGTCTCGGCGGTCGCCTCGAGCCGATCCGCGGACGCCTTCGCCGCGCCGCCGTCGCCGGCCGCGCCCGGAAGATGAAGCGTGAGGGCGGCCGGATCGCGGGCGAGCTCCGTGTGTCGGGACAGCTCGGCGAGGATTTCGAGCGCCATCGGCGCGAGCTCGGGCGCGGCGATGGCGTCGGACTCGGTGAGGGCTTCGGCTTCGTCATCGGATCGGAGCGCAGCCGCTTCGGCGTCGGACGGGGCGAGCGGTCCGGTGACGAGGGGCAGCGGTCCGGCGGCCGTGACGACGCCGGGGAAGAGCAGGCCCGTCGGATCGACGAGCGAGATCTCGCTCTCGGGCGAGGGGCGATAGCGGGCCACCGCGCGCCGCTCGACGACGCGGACGAGCAGCGTTCCGTCCGGCAGCCGGAAGCTCGCCGCCGATTCGATCCAGGGATCCGAAGTCAGGATCGATGCGACCTGGTCGGCCCGGACCTGCGAGATCGGTGCCCCCGCGCGCCCGAGCAGTCGCCGGGCGATCGTCTCGGGCTGACGCACCGAGCTGCCGACGACCGCGACCCGCGCGAGCGGGACACGGGGCAGCCAGTAGCGCTCGAAGAGCGGCAGGGCCGATGCGAACCCCGCGAATGCGGCGGCCAGGGCGAGCGATCCGGCGAGGCCCCGCGGCAACGGCTGGACGGGCAGGGCGGTTCGTGCAGGACTCGACGCCCGCGGTCGCGCCGGCCGGCCCTCGTGGCGGCGGTCGCTTCGGCGCTTGCGCGCGAGGTGATCCCGCGCACGCCGGGCCCGCAGCGCGGCCTCGATGGCCGGCGCGCTTCCCGGCCGCTCGCTCGCTCGCCGACGGCGAAAGGAGGACAGGAGCTTCATGCCGCGGACCTCGGCGCCCGGCTTCGGCGCGATCCCCCGACCGGGGGTCCGACCCTCTCCCGGAAGCTTGCGCCGGCCGTCTTTCCGATCGTCTCGATCGAGTCCATCGACATCCACTTCTTCCGTTCGAGCGTCTTCCACCCGGGCGTCTTCCACCCGGGCCTCTTCCGCTCGGGCCTCTTCCGCCCGGGCATCGTCCACTCGGGAACGCTCCGGTCCGGCGCCTTCCTTCTTCCGGAAGTCCGCTTCGCCGTTCGTCTCGAGCTCCGACCCGGGATCCGCTTCGGGGGGATGGGGATCACGTCGCCTGCTCCGCTGCCGTCCCGAGGATCTTGACCTCGGTCTCGAGTCGGGTGCCTGTCCGGGCCGCGACCTCGCTGCGCGCACGCTCGATCAGACATAACACGTCCGACGCCTTCGCGTCACCATGATTGACGATGAAATTCGCATGGACCGGCGAGATTTCCGCGGCGCCCGACCGCGCACCCTTCAAACCGGCCGATTCGATCAGTCGACCGGCGTGATCACCGGGCGGATTGCGGAAGACCGAGCCGCAGCTCGGCTGGTCGATCGGCTGTGTCGCGTGGCGATGGGCGAGCAGGCGGGCGACCTCGGCTTCGACCCGCTGCCGATCCGAAGGCGTGACTTCGAGCCGCGCTCCGACGATCACGCTGCCCGGCGCGAGCGAGGCGAGCTCGCGGTAGCGAAAGTCGAGCGACGCGCGCGGGATCGCAGTCGTCGCCCGGCCGTCGCGGCCGAGCACGTCGATCTCCCGGACGACGTCCTGGATCTCGCGGACGCCGATGCCGGCGTTCATCGCGATCCAGCCGCCGAGGGTGCCGGGGATGCCCGCACCGAATTCGAGGCCGGAGAGCCCGTGCTCGGTGCAGTATCGGGTGATCGTCGCATGCGAGGCCCCGGCTTCGACCGAGAGCAGGTCGTCCGCGACGCGCTCGATCCGCCGCAGCTTGCGCAGCCGGATCACGACGCCGCGCACCCCGCCCTCGAGCACGAGCACGTTGAAGCCGCCGCCGAGCACGGTGGTCGGAAGCGCGTGCTCGGCGCAGACGGCGAGCAGGCGCGCGAGCTCGCCGCGATCGGCCGGGGTGGCGAGGGCATCGGCGGGGCCGCCGATGCGGAGCGAGGTGTGGCGGGAGAGGGGCACGCCGAACTCG
>CAUJGH010000658.1 GCA_963169575.1 Myxococcota bacterium
AGTCACGGGAAATACGACGTCGCATGCTTGCCGCTGGGACGCGATCGGCGTCCTCGACCTCGGCACCCTCGGCGGCAACTTCAGCGAGGCCTTCGACATCAATGCGAGCGGTCAGATCGTCGGGCAATCGCAGATGCCGACCGGCGTTCCGGGCGGCGGATTTCTCTGGGAAGACGGCACCCTCTACCGGATCAACGACCTGCTCGTCCCCGACGACGCGGCCTGGTCGATCACGAGCGCGGTCGCGATCAACGACGCTGGCTGGATCGCCGGTTGGGGGCGACTCGGGAATGGGACGTTCCCGGTTCTGCTCCGGCCGGTGCCGGAGCCCTCGGGACCCGCGCTCGGGGCAGCGCTGATCGGGATGACCGTCCTGCTCGCGCGGCGGCGCGCCTGCGGAGGACGTGGAGGTCGGCGCCGCGGCCGGACATGCGGGCGGGGCAGCCGCGCTGGGCGGTCGAGGCGAGCGGAAGAAGGAGACGCTCCTTCACCGAGTGGTTCGCGAGCACCTCGCGCAGCATTTCGCATGCCATTCACGATGACGCGCCTGTCTTCGCCCGGATCATTGCAGCCCGACGATGCGCCCGTCGACGACGTCGATCTGCTCCGCGCGCGGATGCCTCGGTAGCCCGGGCATGCGCAGGATGTCGCCCGTCAGCACGACGAGGAACCCGGCGCCCGCGTTGATCTGGATCCCGCTCACGTTGACCTCGAAATCCCGCGGCCGGCCGCGCCGCGCCGGATCGTCACTGAGCGAGTTCGGCGTCTTCGCGATGCAGACGGGGAGGCCCGCGTAGCCGAGCCGCTCGACGTCGGCGAGATCGCGGCGCGCGCGCGGCGAATAGACGACGTCGCGCGCGCCGTACATCTTCTGCGCAACGGTGCGGATCTTCTCCTCGACGGTCGCCTCGAGCGGATACAGGGGTCGGAACGGCGAAGCCTCGCCCTGTCGCTCGGCGTGCGCGATCAGCGCGCGAGCGAGATCCTCGGCGCCCTCGCCGCCGCGAACATGGTGGTCCGAGACCGCGAAGGGAACACCGAGCTGCTCGCAGCGCCGGCGCACGACCGCGATCTCGTCGTCGCCATCGCTCGCGAAGCGGTTCAGCGCCACGATCGGCGTCTCTCCGAAGAGTCGGATGTTCTCGACGTGCTTCTCGAGATTCGGCAGCCCCCGCTCGACCGCGGCGGCGTCGGCGGCCGCGAGCCCCGAGAGCGCGACCCCACCGTGCATCTTCAATGCACGCACGGTCGCGACGAGCACGACCGCTGCCGGATCGAGACCCGCGCTGCGGCATTTGATGTCGAAGAACTTCTCGGCGCCGAGATCGAAGCCGAAGCCCGCCTCGGTGATGGCCCAGTCGGAGAGGTGCAGCGCCATCTTCGTAGCGAGGACGCTGCTGCAGCCATGGGCGATGTTCGCGAAAGGGCCGCCATGGACGAGGGCGGGCGTGCCCTCGAGGGTCTGGACGAGGTTCGGCCAGAGCGCGTCGAGCAGCAGCGCGACCATCGCGCCCGATCCGCCGAGCCGCTCGGCCGTGATCGGCTCGCCCTCGTAGGTGAATCCGACCAGGATTCGATCGAGGCGGGCGCGCAGATCCGACTCGTTCTCGGCGAGACAGAGGATCGCCATCACCTCCGAGGCAGCGGTGATGTCGAAGCCCGTCTCGCGCGGCACGCCCTGCGAGCGGCCGCCGAGCCCCACGACCAGATTGCGCAGCGCGCGGTCGTTCATGTCCATGACGCGGCGCCAGAGGATGCGCCGCGGATCGAGGCCGAGCGGATCGCCGAAATAGAGCTGGTTGTCGATCAGGGCCGCGAGCAGGTTGTGCGCGCTCGTCACGGCGTGGAAATCGCCCGTGAAGTGGAGGTTGATCCGCTCCATCGGGATGACCTGGCTACGGCCGCCGCCGGTCGCGCCGCCCTTCATGCCGAACGCGGGACCGAGCGAGGGCTCGCGGATCGCGAGGCAGGCCGCCTCGCCGATGCGCGCGAGCCCCTGGGCGAGACCGATGCTCGTCGTCGTCTTGCCCTCGCCCGCCGGCGTCGGCGTGATCGCCGAGACGAGCACGAGCCGCCCGCGCCCCGGGCGGCGCCGCGGCGTCGCGAGCACCGCGGGCGAGATCTTCGCGATGTCGTGACCGTAGGGACGGATCTGCTCGGGGCCGAGGCCGAGCGCCGCAGCGATCTCCGAGATGGGACGAGGCGTGACGGAACGGGCGATTTCGAGGTCTGTCGGCATGGGCGGCAACGTACAGCGAGAGCGGGCCGGCGGCGAAGGCGCGGCCGTCGGCAGCCAGGATCCGGCCCGAGCGTGGAGGCGGTGAGGAGCGGCGCTCGTAGCGCGATCGAGCCAGCGCGCGGCGCCGATTCGCTTTTTTCTGGACGAATTCGGGACTCGTGGCGTAGGTTGAAACGATGGCGCGACGCCGATCCGTGTGGAGCCCGCCCATGCTGCAATCGAAATACACCCGAATTGCCTGCTTCGTGTCGGCCTGCGCGCTGGGAATCGCTCTCGCCGCATCGTCGGCCTACGCCCAGATCGCCATCGAGTTCGTGACGGTCGGCGCGCCCGGTGCCCCCGGCTACCCCGGCCCGACGAATCCGAGCGCCAGCGTGCCCTATCCCTTCGAGATCAGCCGCTACGAGGTCACCAACGAGCAGTACGCGGCGTTCCTCGGCGCCGTCGCGGCGGATGATCCGAACGGGCTCTGGTTCTCCTCGATGCAGAGCAACGCGCTCGGGGGCATCGAGCGCGCGGGGACGGCGGGCAACTGGCAGTACACGGTCAAGCCGGGCATGGCGGACAAGCCGATCAACTACGTCTCGTTCTGGGACGCGCTGCGATTCGCCAACTGGCTCCACAACGGTCAGCCGTCGGGTAGCCAGGATGCCGCGACGACCGAGGACGGCGCCTACACGATCACGCCGCAGGGCATCGCCGCCAACGACGTGCCTCGCAATCCGGATGCGATCTACGCCGTTCCGACGCGCGACGAGTGGCTCAAGGCCGGCTACTACGAGGATGCGCCGTCGACCTGGTATCTCTCGCCTGCGCAGAGCCAGCTGCTGATGGTCAGCGGAACGCCCCTGGATGACGACGGCAACACAGGAAACTGCAGCTCGGCGACCACTGTGCTCTACGACGGCGGCTCCTACGCTCTCTCCGTCTCGCCCTGGGGAACGTTCGACCAGGGCGGCAACGTCACGGAGTGGACGGAAGAAGTCCGGGGCGGCGGGTCGGCGCGCGCGCATCTCGGCGGGAGCTTAGCGTCGAGCTGCAGCGTAACGAGTCCGGGAGGTGTGCCCTTCTTCGTGCCCGGTCAGACGATCGAGAATCTCGGCTTCCGCGTCGTACGCCCGTCCGCACCGGCCGTTCCGCTGCTCGGGCCTTTCGGTGTCGGAGGGGTGGCACTCTTCCTGGTAGCGATCGGGACCGACCGCGCACTTCGCCGATCGCGCTGATCGGGCGTCCGGCGCGTGCTCTCGCCCGCCGAGATCGATCCTGCCGGATTCGACCTCTCGGGCCCCGTCGACCGAGCATTCTTCAGCGCGCCGCCTCGAGCACCTCCGCCGCGAGCTGCTTCTCGATCTCCTCTTCCGACAACCCGAGCACGTCCCGCGCGATCGCGCGCGTATGTTCGCCGACGAGCGGTGCCTGGAAGATCCGGACGTCCTGCATGCCGCTCGCATGGAAGGCGGCGCCCTCCATCGCCATCCAGCCGACCACCTGCTGCTCGAGCCAGTGGACGTAGCCGCGCGCCTGGTAATGCGGATCGTGGATCTGGTCGCGGGCGGTGAACATCGGGGCGCACGGGATCTTGAAGAGCTGCAGGATCGAAGTCACGCCGAGCTTCGTCTGCTTCTTCGTCCATTCCACGAGCTGGGCGTCGATCTCGTCCTGGGCGGCGAGGCGGCCCGCCGCCGTCGCATAACGTGCGTCCTTCGTCCAGTCGGGATCGCCGATGGCCATCTTGAGCTTGCCCCAGTCGGTGTCGTCGCGGATCGTGATCGTGACCCATTGGTCGACACCGGCGCAGGGATAGGTCCCCCACGGCGCGCCGCGCTCGCTGCGGTTGCCGCGCGGCTTGACGCTCCCGGGCGCGACGCCCTCCTTGAGCAGCTGGTCGCCGAGCATGTTGACGACGGCTTCGGCCTGGGCGACCGAAGCATGGCCGCCGCGCCCCGTCTTCATGCGCCGGAAGACCGCGGCGAGGGCGTTGATGGCGAGCAGTCGGCCCGCGAGATGGTCGGGGAAGATCGAGGTCGAGCCGGCGGGCTCGTCGCCCGTCTCGTAGTCCCAGAGATGCACGAGGCCGCCGATCGGCTGGGTCGAGGGTCCGTAGCCGATCCAATCGGCCCAGGCGCCGTGGTCGCCGAGCAGCTGGCTGCTCGCGAGCACGATGCGCGGATTCGTCTTCGAGAGCGCCTCGTAGCCGACACCGAGGGAGTCCATCGTGCCGGTCGAGCCGTTCTCGGTGACGATGTCGGCATGGCGCGCGAGCTCGTGGAGCAGCCGGCGGCCTTCTTCCTGCTTCAGGTTGATGCCGAGCCCGCGCTTCGAGCGCGAGGACGACGCGAAGGAGGCGGAGATCGCCGTCGACATGACGGTGCGGATGAAGTCGGGATAGGTCTTGCTCTCGATCTTGATGACGTCCGCGCCGTATTCGGCGAAGAGCCGGCCGGCCTCGACGCCGACGCCGCCGATGCCGAAATCGAGCACGCGCAGGTTCTCGAAGGGCCGCGAGGGCGCCGGGCGCGGATGCACCGGCTTCGCGCGGAAATCGGGCCAGAGACCGGCCGCGATCTTCGCCGAATGCTCGCCCTTCTCCGGCGCGCGCGAGCGGAAGCCCTGGCGGGCGCGGTCGATCTCGAAGAAGCCGGCCGGAATCGGGCCCTGCTCGCCCTTCGCGTATTCGCCGTCGACGAAGGTCTTGCGCGAGCGGAAGTGGACGTTCTCGAGGACCTCGCGCGGGGCGAGCACCGGCGTGCAGACGATGCCGCGCTTCTGGGCTTCGAAGGCGACCTCTTCATGGCCCATCGTCGCGAACAGATCGCCGATCATCACGTTCAGCGCTTCGGCGATCTCCATGCGGCCGAGGAAGCTGTCGTATTTCTTGTCCTGGAGATAGTCGGGCTCGCCGAGCCAGGCGCGCATCGCATGCCATTGGCGCGGCGAGAGGATGACGAGCCGGACGAAGCCGCCCTTGCAGGCGAAGATCCGGTACATCGGCCCGGATCCGAAGCGCGTCTGCGGCGCTTCCTGCAGCTTCGCATCGGTCATGGAGCCGTTCGAGAAGGACCAGTCGGTCTGCTGCGCGACCGCCTCGAGGACCGAGAGGTCGATCGTCTGGCCGTAACCCGTGCGCGTGCGCTGATAGAGCGCCGTCATCGCCGCGAAGGCGCCCATGATGCCGGCGATGTCGTAGGCCATGGCGCCGGGGGTCAAGAGCGGCTCGCGTCCCTGCACACCCGCCTTGAACTGCATGCCCGAGACCGAGCACATCGTCGCATCGGTCGCGACCCAGTCGCGGTAGGGCCCCGTCTGCCCGAAGTCGGAGATCGAGAGCACGACGAGATGCGGGAAGCGCTCGGCGAGATCCGCCGGCGCGAGCCCGAGGGCCGCCAGGCGGCCGGGCGCTTCGGATTCGATCAGCAGATCGGCCCGAGCGAGCAGATCGAGCAGCGCCGCGCGACCGGCCTCTGCCTCGAGATCGAGGACGTGTCCGAGCTTGTTCCAGTTGCGATAGGCGAAGTAGAGGCTCGCGCCCGAGGGCGCGAAGGGCGGGAGATTGCGCGAGCGGGCGCCCTGCGGTGGCTCGACGCGGACGACCTCGGCACCGAAATCGGCCAGGATGCGTCCGGCGAGCTCGCCTTTCTCGTCGGCGAGGTCGACCACGCGGTAGCCACTGAGGGGGAGGATCTGGGACATGTCGGGGGACTCCTCGGTCGGGTGGGTCTCGTTCGTTCTTCTGCGGGAAGGGCCGGCAGCGCGCCCGGCCGATCCGTCTCAATCTTCGAGCGGGGGCAGCGCCGCGTTCTCCTGCTCGCGCAGGACGGGCTTCAGGAGGAACTCCTCCCGCGAGAGCCGCCGGTGGAAATAGCGAATGAAGTCCGCATCGCGCTCGGGGCCGGACTCGGCGACGAGCTGCTCGACGCGGGCATCGGCCTCCTGCCACGAGCGCGGGGGCGGCGCGGCCGGGGAAGAGCCGAGCAGCTGCGCGACATCCGCGAGATCGTCGGCCTCGAGGGCGGCGCCGTAGCGGTCCGAGCGCTCGAGGTAGACGGCGAGGCGCTGCATGCGATCGAAGTCGTAGGCGAGCTCGCCCGCGCCCGACTCGCCTGCGACGCGGGCGGGATCGAGCAGGTCGACGAGATGCGCATGCGCGGTCTCACGGCGCGAGGGCGCGGATTCGGGGAGGCGAGGCGGATCGAGCGGAACCCCGGCGTAGCGCGCCATGACCTCGAGGCCCGCGCGGCCATAACAGACCGACCAGCCGAGATATTGCACGTAGTTCGCATCGCGCGTCGGCTCCGCGAGGACGCCTGCGAGGGAGAGCGGGTTGAGGAGCGCGAAGCGGATCGTGTGGTAGTCGATCGCGCGCAGATCGATCTCGCGGCCGCTGATCTCGCCGTAGCGGCGCATCGCGCGGCCGAGATCACCGATCGGCTCCGAGAGATCGCGCGTCCGCAGCGCGGCGAGATCCGCCGCGTAGTCGCCGATGTAACCCAGCTCGAAATCGATCAGGCCGGTCAACCCGGCGTCGTCGAACATGAACTGGCCCGAATCGCAGACGAGGAACGAGAACTCCTGGCGGTCGCGGGGGACGTTGCGTTTGCACCAGGCGAGCTGGAACTCGATCATCGGCTCGGGCCGCAGCTCGCCGCCGCGCTTCGCCGCCGCCCGCTGCCGGGCCGCGCGATAGTCGCGCTCGAAGCGGCGGGTCTCACCGAAGCAGCTCTGCTCGGAGCTGCGCGGCCGGTCGAAGCCGATCGCCTCGAACTCCTCGATCGGGATCGAATGGATCCGCGCGAGCTGGACGAGATATTCGTCGAGGACGGCGCGGCGATGGCGATCGTCGGTCGCCGTCGCGAGGTTGAAGCGGCCGGGCAGGCGTTCGAGGACGAGGCCGGGCGGATCGGTGCAGAGACCGTAGGCATGGGGGACTCGGACGCCGAAGCGCTCGAAGACCTCGATGACGCGCATCTCCCGCTCGAGGGGCCGGGCGTCGCGGTGCCATTCGCTACGGGCGCCGCGCCAGTAGAGAGGAAGGATCTCGCCGTCCGAACGCTCGAGCTCGAAGAAGCAGGCCGGGCGCCAGCGCGGCTGGGGCTCCCAGGCGACGACGCGTCCGCCGAGCTCGCGCTCGGCCCAGTCGAACGCCCGGCGCCAGCGCGCCGGCAGCGACTCGCGCGCCGCTGCGGACAGCTCGACCCTCGCCTCGGCATTCCCGACCAAGCCCGGACCTCCTTCGCTGCGCAACGCGCTTCGCAGGCGAGGCCGAACGGTAGTCGGCCGGGGCCGTTCGATCGACGGATCCGGCGCTTCATTGCGAAGATCGGGGCCGAAGTCTCAAGACCCGCGCGCGGCGATCCGAGGGAGCGATGTCGGGTGTGTCCCGGGGCAAGTGGGTCCCACGGGGCACGATTCATCCGACCCGCATCGGAGTACGTGCATGGGAACCGCGGTCTGGATCGAGAAGGCACAATTCCGGATGAACGCCGCCGCCGAGCGCGCGGCGGTCGCCCAGCTCAAGACGTCCTTCCCGACGCAAGCCATCTTCCACGAGAAGGGCATCGGCCGCGACGAGCACGCCTGGCGCGCCTTCGCGTCGGCCCAGACCTTCGCCGAGGCGCTGCGTGCCCTCGTCGCCCTCGGCGAGCACGCCGTCGTCCAGGAGATGCCCGGCGGCGGCGTCAGCGGCATGGGCCGCGAAGGCATGATGGACGAACTGCCCGCCCGCCCGATGGCCCGCTTCTTCGATGCCGTCGCCCGCTTCGTCGAGCCCGGCAGCTTCATCGAGTTCGAGACCGACCGCGCCAGCGTCGCGACCCGCTTCGAGTTCATGGCCGGCCGCCTGCGCGTCGTCGAGCGCGAGCTCGGCGCCGACGAGATGGGCGATTGGGGCGTCATCGAGCACGACCGGACGGAGATCCTGCTCGATCCGCTGCCCTGATCGCGGGCCGCAGCCCGGCGCGCCGGCTCAGCCGATCGAGAGACGGCGTCTCCGTTCGAATCCCGCCAAAAGCAGCGCCCCGACCGCCGCGCCGATCGCCGCGCCCGGCTCCGGCAGCGGCGCATAACGCACCGTGAGCCGCGGCCCCACGATCGCCGAGTCGTTCGGGACGACGGGGGTTCGCAGTTGCTGGAGCTCGCCGAAGATCGGCACGTCGTCGACGTCGAACCCCGTGCGGACGCCAAGCCCCGTCGTCCCCTGATCGTCGATCCAGGAGAGCCCCGCCGCGTTCAGCTCGAATGCGAAGGGAGCCCCAGCAGAAAGAGATTCGCTCGCATCGATTCGCGGCGCGCCTTCGACCGGCAGATCGACGGGGACGAAGGCGGCATAGTCGGCGAGCGAGCGGGTCAGCGGATCGGGATCGAAGGTCTCGACGAGGACGAGCTGGTCGGCGCTGTCCGGATGGGAATTGACGTAGGGATCCCAGAAGAGATCGAGCTTCAGGTCGAGGGTCGCCGAAGCAATCTGCGCGCCGTCGGGCAGGGCCGAGGTGTCGAACGGGAGCAGCAGGCGCGTCACGATCGAGTTCGTCGTTCCGGAAAAGTTCTGGGTGGTTCCGAAGCTCCCGCGAGAGGGAGTGAGCAGCGTCGCGGTGGTGAGCGATCGAGCGAAAGCCAGAGTGGTGGAGTTCCGGTAGTAGGTCATGTCACTCGGGCCGATCGCGAGGAAGCGCGCGGCGCAGAGCTGTGACCCCGGATCGAAATCGTCTCCGACGGCACATTGCGCGGCGCCGCACGCGCTCGTATCGAACTCGCACGTCGCCGAGCAGCCGAGGCTGCCGCTCGTGAAGCCGACCGAGTCGCAGGTCTGGCCGCCGAGATCCGCGCCGTCGCATTCTTCGAAGAGCGCCGGATCGATGACCCCGTTGCCGCAGGACTGGCTGCGGGCGACCGAGATCTGGAGCTGACCGCCGGCGACGCCGAGGGTTTCGATCGTGATGCCGTGGACCGGATCGACGAAGGTCTCGCCGATGCCGAGCACGACGTCGGTCGAGTCGGTCTCCTGATTCGCGGAGCCGCCGGGACGGGCATCGAGGAGCGAGGAGGCGCCGGTCACGAAGGGCCGCTGCGGCTTGAAATGCGCGTCGAGATGGAGCATCGCGCCGTCGGTCGCGAGCTCCGTGAAGACGGCATCGAATCCGATCGGCTTGCGGTAGCTGACATAGATGAACTCGGCCTCGGAGTAGTCGTTCACCGGCCAGCTCGACGGGATGCGGAGGACCTTCGTCCCGCCGGCCGGCAGCGACTCGTAGGGCTCGAGCAGGAAGATTCCCCCCGCGCCTTCGACGTCGACGAGCTCGGTCTCGAGCCAGCCGAGGGCGTATTTGTCCGGGGCCGTGAAGTGGCCGCCCGAAGCCGTCTCGCCCATCACGCTGTAGCGATCGCTGAGGGGGCGCGTGCAGCTTCCGCCGATGGCGGCGGCGCCGCATTCGAGATCGTTCGAATGCTGCAGGCCGACCAGGCTGTGGCCCAGCTCGTGCGCGCCGAGCACGGGGACGCTCGTCGCCGCGCCGTTCAGGATGACGCGCGAAAAGGAGACCGGCCCTTCGGCGGAATTCCAGGGGATCTTGCCGAGCGTCGAAAAACCGGCGAAGCCGCAGCTCGCGTTGAACGGGATGACGATGATCCAGCGATCGACCTGCGAGAAGTCGACGAGCGGGTCGAGCTCGTCGATCAGCTGCTGCGTCCCGGAATCGGTCCGCACGAGACAGCTCGCGTCCGCATAGCTCGCCGAGATCCAGTCCATGACGCTGCCCGCGAGCCAGGCTCGCCCGTAGGACGCCTCGCGGACGTACGAAGCGGTCGAGGCGGGATTCGCCTCGTCGAAGATCGCCGCATGGAGGTCGGTAGCGAGCACGGGCGACGTCGGGTCGTTCGTGAAGTTCACGAGAGAGACGAGCGTGCGCTGCTCGCCGAGCGCCTCGGTCGTCGGCGGCGGCGCCTCGAAGCCCGCCGCAGCGGACAGCGGGCCGCCCTCTTCGCTCGCCGCGCCGAAGGGCGAGAGCGGTGCGTCCGCCTCGGACGACGATGAATACGGATCGGGAACGCTGCGCGTGAAGGTCTCGATCCGGCCTTCGCCCGCGGCGCCGCCTTCGGCGATCTGCAAGAAGGTCTGCTCGGCGGCGGCGGCGCGTCCGGGAATCGTCGCGGCGAACGCGAGGGCGACGAACGCGAGGACGGGCCCGAGCGTTGCGGAACGCAGACGCATGCGGATTCGGAACGCGGCCGGGACGGGAGCGTCGATGAACGGCGGGACCGGCGTCGAGGACGTAGACGGCATTCCGACACCCTAGACCAATCGAATCCAGGGGTCTACGCAGGCCCTACACGCGCTGAGCCATTTACGCACGACCTGCAAGAAGGTCACGCCCGAGCGCGGAGGGGCAGGACCGGAGTCCGCAGCGGCGCGGCGCCGGGTCATGGCGATCCGGCTCCGCGCGGAAAGTCGCCCGGGCTCGCGCTATGCGCCCTCGCCTCAGACGTTCGCCGACTGCAGCAGCCGATCCTGCGCGAGGCGCGCATTGGCGCGCGAGGCGATCTCCGGCTCTTGATAGGTGAACGTCGAGGCGTCCGCCGTCTCCCACGCCCGGGCGAGGCTCGCGGGCAGCGGCTCGCGCAGCAGCGCTCCCGGCGCGAGATATTCGAAGATGTCGCCGTAGTGGCGGACTTCGAGCTGGGAGATGCGGCGCATGACGTGCCAGGGGCGCAGCTCGGAGGGCTTCGCGAGCCCCGCCGCGCTCATCAGATCGACGGCGGCACGGATCGTCTCGCGGTGGTAGCGCGCCACGCGCTTCGATTTCTCTTCCGGGACGAGGCCGACGGTCAACGCGGGATTCTGGGTCGCGATGCCGACGGGACACTCGTTCGTATTGCATTTACGCGCCTGGATGCAGCCCATCGCGAGCATCATGGGGCGCGCGGCGTTGCAGGTATCGGCGCCGAGCGCGAGGGTGCGCGCGAGGGTGAAGCCGCTCGAGACCTTGCCGGAGGCGACGATGCGGATCTGGTCGCGCAGACCGATGCCGATGAGGGCGTTGTGGACGAAGGTCAGGCCCTCGAGCAGCGGCGTGCCGAGGCTGTTCGAGAACTCGAAGGGCGCGGCGCCCGTGCCGCCCTCGCCGCCGTCGACCGTGATGAAATCGGGGACGATACCGGTCTCGAGCATCGCCTTGCAGACGGAGAGGAACTCGCGTCGCTTGCCGAGACAGAGCTTGAAGCCGACGGGCTTGCCGCCCGAGAGCTCGCGCAGCTGGGCGACGAATTCGAGCAGACCGTTCGGCGTCGAGAAAGCCGTATGCGCGGGGGGCGAGTTCACGTCCTTGCCCATGACGACGCCGCGGATCTCGGCGATCTCGGGCGTGATCTTCTTCGCGGGCAGGATGCCGCCGTGGCCCGGCTTCGCGCCCTGCGAGATCTTGATCTCGATCATCTTGACTTCGTCGCGCGTCGCGCGCGCCTCGAATGCGCCCGGATCGAAGCGGCCGTCCGGCGTGCGGCAACCGAAATAGCCCGTGCCGATCTGCCAGATCAGATCGCCGCCCTGCAGATGGGCGGGAGAGATCGAGCCCTCGCCCGTGTTGTGGGCGAAGCCGCCTTCCTTCGCCGCGCGGTTGAGCGCCGTGACGGCGGCGGAGGAGAGCGCTCCGTAGCTCATGGCCGAGACGTTGAAGATGGAGGCGGAATAGGGCTTCGTGCAGCGCCCCTCGCCGAACAGCACGCGCGGCTCGTGATCCTCGGGCTCGACGGGCATCATGGAATGATTGATCCATTCGTAGCCCGTCTCGTAGACGTCGCGCTGGGTTCCGAAGGGCAGCGAATCGACGGCGCCCTTCGCGCGCTGATAGATGAGCGAGCGCTCTTCGCGGTTGAAGGGCCGACCCTCGATGTTGTTCTCGACGAAGTACTGCTGGATCTCGGGACGGATCGCCTCGAAGAGGTAGCGGGCATGGCCGATGACGGGGAAGTTGCGGCGGACCGATTGCCGCGTCTGCAACATGTCGACGATCCCGAGGAGGACGATCGGGCCGACGAGCAGCATCCCATACCAGGCGGCAGGCCAGACGTAGCTGAGACCGGCGATGACCGTGATCGCGACCGCCGCCGTCGTCCCGAAGATGACGCGCGCCGAGACGCCGCCGCTGAAGAGCCGCCGGATCGACAGAAGCGAGAGCGGACCGACGACGAGGAACGCGAAGAGCGCCGGCGGCCATTGCAAGCCGAGGGCGACGAGACTGGAGAAGAGGATGATGTTCAGCGTGACCAGGATCGCGTTCATTTCGACTCCCATCGCGCGCGGGGCGGCGCGGCCGGACGGAACGGACATCGGCTGGACCGCCGCTTCATCCGACCTTCTTCTCGCCTGCGTTCTCACCTGTCGTCTCGCCGGCTTCTAACCGGCTTCTCATCGGCTCAGGCAAGCACCTGAAGCCCGGATCCGGGCTCGCCCCGAGCGGGCGCGAGGCCCCCGAAGCGACGGTCGGCGCGAGCGGCGGATCAGCCGATCCGATGCGTGGTCGCCATCTCCTCGAGGAAGCGGATCACCGCATCCTCCGCGCTCTGCTCCCGCTTGCCCGCCATGTCCTGGAAGCCGCGCATCAGGACGAGCCGATCGACCCCGAGATCCTCGAAGCGCTTCGCCGTATCCGCGTCGACGGGGCCGGGCGGGGTCACCGTGATCTCGAGCTTCCCGAGCGACGCCGGCCGCTCGACCCGCTTCGCGGTCTCGCGCAGCCCCTCGATCATCTTCTGCGTCGCAGCGACGTCCTGGAAAAACCCGTACCAGCCGTTGCCCTGGGCGACGGCCCGCCGCAGCGCCGGCGGCGACATCCCGCCGACGTGGATCGGCGGATGCGGCTTCTGGACCGGCAGCGGACGGGACTGGATGCCCGAGAACTTCGTGAAGCGGCCGTCGAAGGCCGGCTGCTCGGAGGTCCAGAGGGTGCGCAGGACCTCGATGTGTTCCGAGGCGCGCGCGCCGCGCTCTTCGAACGGGATGCCGAGGGCGTCGAACTCGCCCTTGACGTAGCCGACGCCGATGCCGACGAGCAGCCGCCCTTTCGAGAGGACGTCGATCCCGGCGAGCTCCTTCGCGAGCACGATCGGCTCGCGCTGGGCGATCAGGATGATGCCCGAGCCGATCTTGATCTTCGTCGTCTTCGCCGCCGCGAAGGCGAGGCTCGCGATCGTGTCGACGAAGGGCGAGAGCGGCGGAACCGGCGAAGGCGGCTGATGCGGATCGACGAGCACGACGTGCTCGCCGGTCCAGATCGATTCGAAGGCGAGCTGCTCCGCCGTGACGACGAGCCGCTCGATCGCGTCGGGATGATCGAAGGTGCCCAGATTGAGACCGAAATAACCGAATTTCATGGGATGCTCCCTCCGATCGGGTTCGCGTTCCGGGCGCATGCTCGCCGTCGTCGCCGCAAGTTCGCCGAGCTCGACGCTCAGCCCATCACGACGTCGGCGATCTTCTTCAATGCCTCCGGGTTCGGCGCATGGACGAGCAGCGTCCGGGCCTTGCTCTGCTTCCAGGCCGCGAGCCGATCGCGGATGCGCTCCTTCGAGCCGACCAGCGCGATGTCGTCGATGAAGGCGTTCGGCACCGCGGCGATCGCCTCGCCGCGCTTTCCCTCGAAAAAGAGATCCTGGATCTTCTGGGCCTCGGCGGGATAGCCCATGCGGCCCATCAGCTCCTTGTGGAAGTTGCGGTCCTTGGCGCCCATGCCGCCGATGTAGAAGCCGAGCGCCGGTCGCATCGCGTCGTAGGCGGCGGAGAGATCGTCGGTGACGTTGATCGTGACGGGGACGACGATGTCGAAGTCCGGCTTCGCATGGACGAGCGAATCGGCGTAGACCTCTTCGCGGGTCGGCGCGTACCAGAGCGGGATCCAGCCGTCGCAGATCTCGGCTGCGAGCGCGACGTTCTTCGGGCCCTCGGCGCCGAGGTAGATCGGCAGGTCCGCACGCAGCGGATGGGTGATCGACTTGAGCGGCTTGCCCATGCCCCAGGCGCCCTCGCCGAAATACGGGATCGGATAATGCGGGCCGTCGTTCTTGACGGGCTGCTCGCGGCGCAGGACCTGGCGGATGATGTCGACGTATTCGCGCGTGCGCGCGAGCGGCTTGTCGAAGGGACGGCCATACCAGCCTTCGACGACCTGCGGGCCCGAGACGCCGAGGCCGAGGATGACGCGGCCCTTCGTCAGGTGGTCGAGGGTCAGCGCGTGCATCGCCGTCGAAGTCGGCGTGCGGCCGGAGATCTGCACGATCGACGTGCCGAGCTTGATCTTCTTCGTATGCGCCCCGATCCAGGTCAGAGGCGTGAAGGCGTCGGAGCCCCAGGCCTCGGCGGTCCAGGCGGAATCGAAGCCGAGCGTCTCGGCGGCCTGCGCGATCTCGACGAAGTTGGGATGGGGCAGTGCGGGCCAGTAGCCGAACATGACGCCGAAACGGAGGGCGGGCGAAGTGCTCACGAATCGAGCTCCTGTGGATCGCCCCGGAAATGAGGCCGCCCGAGCATAGCCGGACGCTCCGCGGCGAGCCCGGGCGCGGCGATCGGCCGGTTCCGCCCGTTCGACCTGCTCGACCGGGCCGACGGCCCTCGGCTAGCGTGGCGCGATGGACGCGCGAATCTCGAGGCTCCTCGACCGGCAAGAAATCGAGCACGTGATCCACTGCTATTGCCGCGGAATCGACCGACGCGATCTCGCCCTCGTCCGCGCCTGCTACCACGACGACGCGACCGACCGCCACGGCAGCTTCTTCGGCACGGCCGACGAATACGTCGCCTGGGTCGACGGCCTGCTCGCCCGCTACCGCTTCACGACCCACTCCCTGAATCAGATCACGATCGAATTCGGCGACGCCCCCGACCTCGCGGCCGCCGAGAGCTACGGCCTCTCGGTCCACCGCGGTGATCCCGCGAAGCCCCATCAGAACCTCGTCACCGCCTTTCGCTATCTCGACCGCTTCGAGCGCCGCGCCGGCGCCTGGAAGATCGCGAGCCGCGTCGCGCTCGGGGAATGGTCGCTGCGAATCCCGGCGGAGGCCTGGTGGGACGTGCCGGCGAGCCATGCTGCGAGCGCGCGCGACGAGAGCGATCCGCTCTACGCGCTGCTCGCGGCCGTCGGCGGACGGCGCGGCGCCGGCACGACATGAAGAGCATCGACCGGAGACGCAAGGAGGAGCGATGACGCCGAAGACGCTGCAGATCTCGAAGCGGGACTCGATCGGGCGCATCCTGCTCGCCCGCCCCGAGAAACGCAACGCGATCGATCCCGGCATGGCGCTCGAGCTCGCGGACGTGCTCGACGATTTCGAGGCGGACGCCGCGGTCCGCGCCGTCCTCATTCGCGGAGCCGGCGGAAACTTCTGCTCGGGCGGCGACCTCGCGCCGGCGCCCGGGCCCGAGGGCCGGCGGCCGGGCTCGCCCGCTTCGGTGACCCTCGACGTCATGAACCGGGTCTATGGCCGCGCGATCCGGGCGCTCCACGATCATCCCAAGCCCGTCGTCGCCCTCGTCGAAGGCGTCGCCGCCGGGGCCGGCGCGAATCTCGCATTCGCCTGCGATCTCGTCTACGCGACGCCGTCGGCGCGCTTCTGCGAGATCTTCGTCCGGCGCGGACTCTCGCTCGATTGCGGCGGATCGTGGCTGCTGCCGCGCCTCGTCGGCCTGCAGCGCGCGAAGGAGATCGCGTTCTTCGGCGACTGGCTCTCCGCGGAGACGGCGCGGGAATACGGGCTCGTGAACGCGCTCTTCGAGCCCGATGCGATCGAATCCGCCGTCGAGGCGAAGCTCGCCGCCCTCGCCGAACGCCCGCCGATCGCGCTCGCCCAGATCAAGCAGTCTCTGCATCGCGCGGGCGCGCTCTCGATGACCGAGGCGCTCCAGATCGAAGCCGTCGCCCAGGCCGCCTGCACGGCGACCGAGGACACGGCCGAGGGCATGCGCGCCTTCGTCGAGAAGCGGAGTCCGAAATTCACGGGGCGTTAGTCGATCGCGCGCCGACGGCCCGGCGGCGATCCTCAGCGCGCGGCGCCGCTGCGCTGCAGCTGCTCCCGCTGGACGGCGAGCGAGATGCGCTGGAGCGTCGCGAGGAAGTCCTTCGCGTGGGGATCCTTCTCGATCGCGCGCAGTCCGTAGCGAAGCCGGCCGCTCTCGAGCTCCCGGAAACTCTGGATCGAGACGAGACCGTGACAGGCCTCTTCGCCGTGGCGGATCGAGACGTCGAGGACCTGACCGATCGTGTACTGCTGGTCGGCGAGGACCGCGAAGCCGGTGGCGCTCAGATCCTGGACCTGGAGGTTCGCCTCCTCGCCCATCACCGCCTTGATGCCGGCGGAGATCGTGCTGACGCGGTAGTTCTGGCGGGCTTCGGCGGAGATCGGATCGCCGATCGGCTCGATCGTGAAGACGGGCCCTTCCTTGGCGCCCTCGGCGGCGGGATCGATCGGCGCGCCCTGCGCATCGATCGAGACGATCCGGCCGATCTGCTGCATGAACTCGCGCTTCGCGGTGAAGTACATCAGGACTTCCTGCTCGAGCGCGAAGGCGAAGGGCTCGCCGACGAAGCGAACGGAGACCGAATCCTCCGCGACAGCGATCACGACG
>CAUJGH010000659.1 GCA_963169575.1 Myxococcota bacterium
CGCCCACGACTCCGTGCTCGTCGGCATCCACCCATACGGGGGGGGCCACCTGCGCGCGACCGCCGATGGACCGGTCCCGCCCCGCAATCTGGACCAGCCCGTCGATGCGGCCGAACCGCTCGAACGCAGACCGCGCGAGCCGCTGGCACTGCGCCTCGTCGGTGATGTCCGTCGGAACTGCAAGGACGCGCTCGCCACTCCCGTCGAGGCTCGCTGCGAGCTCTTCGAGCCTGCCCTCGCTGCGCGCGGCCAGCACGACGTTGGCTCCATCCCGCAGCGCGAGTCGACCCAGCTCGCGGCCGAGCCCCGGCCCCGCGCCCGCGACCACGATCGTCTTTCCACTCAGCATGCCTGATCTCCCACTCGTCAATGCGACGACCCGGGCTTCGCCACGAAGCCGTGGAGCAGCGTCTCGAGAATCGCCTTCACGCGGCGCTCTCCGAGCTGCTCGTCTCCCTGAATGACGTGATCCGCATAGGCCAGAAAGACCTCGCTCACGACGTGGGCGAGATCGTCGAGGTCCAGATCGGATCTCACGTCCCCGCGTCGAATGCCAGCCGCAAGAACGTCGCGCATCAGCGCGCGCAGCATGTCGCTCCCCCGGGCGATCGCGTCGCCGGAGTCGGAGAGCGCCTGCTTGGCGTCCCTCGCCAGCAGACCGTGCAGAACCTGGCGGCTCCGCGCGAACTCGAGGCTGGCCATCAGCACGAGGCGAACGGTATGCCCCGTGCTCGGGGTCGCGCGCGCCGCCTCCGCCGCCAGGACCTCGTTCCACTCCCGCAGGACACGTTCGACGACGGCGTTCAGGAGACCCGCCTTGTCGCGGAAGTGGCGGTACAGAAGCGGTCGCGAGACGTTTGCGGCGACGGCCACGTCGTGCATGGCCGTCTTCTGGTAGCCCTGCGAGCCGAACAGGGCCTCTGCGGCGTCCAGGATCGCTTTCCGCTTCCGATCCCGGGTCGACGGCATGGACCGAATGCGCGAGCTGCCCTGATGCATGGGTCGAGCCTCCTAGTGAATCGCGAGCACGTCGAACGGGACGACCTTCGCCCCGAGCGCCCTGGGCGGGCGCTGCGCGCCGACATAGCGTCCGATCATCCCGCCCTGGTCGTGACCGCAGGGATCGAGCCAGTTCGGATGGCGGGGCCCCGGGTCCCGGTGGGCGACCACGATCTCCACCGCGCCGTCCGCTTAGTAGTGCGCCGTGAACTTGTTGACCGAGATCGGGTGGTTGCGGTAATCGAGCGACTGCATCCAGTAGTTCGAGAGCTGGAAATTCCAGGTCTCGCATTCGGGAATGTCCTCGAAGCGAACCACCAGCGCCTCGTCGGGCGCCAGCTTCCAGTAGCTCTGGTAGTAGTGGACCTTCGGATCGCCGCCGGCTTTCTGGCAGAGGACCTGATCGTCCTCCGGCAGGGCGTTCAGGTGGGCCTTCCGGTACCGCTCCATCCAGTCGATGTTCATCGTGACGGTGCTCCGGACGAATCCGAGCGCGCCGCGAAGAGAGGCCTCGAGGCGAGCGGGGTCGTGCGTGGAGTACGGTCGCGTTCGACCGAGGCATTCGATCGATAGTACCGCGGGACGCTCCGCGCTCCGGTCGCCGAAGGTCTGGCGCACGACCATGGAGCGCGTCTGCGGCGTCATGGGAAGCCAGTTGCCGGGCTGCTCCTGGCAGCTCACGAGGATCTCGAAGCATCCATCGGCGTCGAAGATCATGCGGGAAGAATCGAGGTCTCCCGTTCCGACCATGGCGCCGGCATCCGCGGAGCTCCCCTTGGTTCCGAAGCTGAGGAAGCGCGTCGTCCCACGCCGTCCGCGGATCCGGTAGTCGAAGCGGGGCGCGAGGACGCAGTTCTGATAGTAGTTGTCCGGATTGTCGTTCAGCATCTTCTTCGTCTCGTCGGCGAGACGGTAGAAGGCGGGGAACTCCGGATCCGCATGGTCGACCGTGGCTTCGAGTCCGGCGCGCAGGATCTGCGTAAGGTAGCGGTAGCCGAGCGCGCGATTTTTCGGGTCCTTGGGCGTCTCGGGACGATCGAGCAGCGCGCCGAGCGTCTTCAACTCCTCGCAGAAGTCGACCCAGACGCTGCCGTCCAGGATTCGGGTCTCGGTGTCCTGCGTGCTCATGGTCGTCTCCTCTCGCGGCGGCGCATTCACTCGGCCGGTACGTCGAAGCGCTCGCGGTAGGGCCGGAAGGCCTCCGAGAGCATCTTCGCGTCGAGACCGTACGCGTCGGCGGAGTAGTCGTGGACGCCGTGGCGTCCGGGGGAGAGGCGCTGGCTCCAATCGGTCATCTCGCGAATCGCTTCCTCCGAGAGCGGAAGTCCGAAGGCGTCGAAGGCCCTCTGCAGCGAGCCGACGGGATCCGCGAGGATCTCGCGGAAGTGGAGGTCGAAGAACTGGGACTCGCGGTCGAGCACGGCACGATCGCGCACGCCCTGATCGATCCGATCGATCCAGAGCCGGGCCGCCAGGCGACCGATCTCTTCCCGGTCGACCCGCTCTTCGTAGACGGCGGAAAAATGGGCGAGCAGGCTCGCATACGACGGCACGACCCGCGCCGGGTCGCGATGGGTCTGGATGATGAATGCGTCGGGGAACTCACGGAAGAGCGCTTTCAGGCAGCGGAGGTGGGGCGGGTACTTCAGGATCCAGCGACGTCCGGTCGTGGGGTACTGGATCAGCTTCAGCACGTCGTGGTACCAGCGATAGACGCAATCCATCGGCTTTCGATCGAACCAGGCGCGATAGCTCGGCAGATGCGCCGTGTGGTCGTAGGAGTCGTCCATGAACAGATGTCGGAAGACGAATCGACACTCGCCCGGCCCGGCGGCAGAGACGTCGTGCAGCGCCCGCAGATCCGGATCGGCTTCGTAGGTTCGGCGAAGTACCTCCGCGACCCGTCGGTAGTCGGCGTCCGATTCCCAGGTCTCGCGCGGCGGGCGCGGCTTGGGAACGACACCGAGCCAGTACTCGAGTACCTGGCTGTCGGTGTCCCGCTGCAGCAGCTGGTGGAGGGTCGTGGTGCCGCTCCGTGGCAAGCCGAGAATGAAGACCGGCCGCTCGAGTCGGGTCGTGCGAATCCGCGGCGCGCGCTTCAGCTGGTCGACGACGTGCAGCCGGCCGAGCAGATCGCCGACGATCTCGTCGTGGACGAGCGTTCGGCCCAGGGGCGTGAGGCGCGACTCCTTCGCGTAGGCCTCGAGGACGACGGCGAAGCCCTCCTCGAAGTCCTCGGGTCCGAAGTCGGTGAGGCCCGAGGCCGTGCAGGCGGCCTCCATCAGCGAATCGCGAGTCAGTCGCGTCGGCGCGGTCATCCGGTCGCTCCGATCGTTCGTCGATTCCGGCGTCTGGACACGGACGAAGCCAGGAATCTCCATGATCAATACAACTTTAAACTTTTTGTATCAAAATATCCGCTTGAAAGACTGAAAATATTCATAAAAATTACAAAATATCGATTCATGTTTCATTCTTCGACGAGGCCTGGGAGCGCGACGGGCCGGATGCCGAGCTGGAAGCCAGGAACCGGGCGGGAGCGAGCGGATGCGAAGCGAGGCCGATGCTGCGATCCGGGTCGTCGAAGGGTGCTTTGCCGCGATCGCAGAGCACGACGCCGACCGACTGGTGACCTACTACGCCGAGGACTACGTCCTCGAGCTCCCGTACTACAAGCCGGGCGAGCCGCTGGTGCTCACCGGTCGTGCGGTGGTCCACGCCTATCTGGTCGAGCTCCTGGCAGCCCAGCACATGGAGATCACGCTCTCGGGGCATCATTGGATCGCGGATGAGCGGCTCCTGATCGCCGAATACGCGTGTCGCGGCCACTTCCTCGACACGCGCGAGCCCTATCAGAATCTCTACGTCGGGTACTGGTACTTGCGGGATGGCGTCGTGGCCCGGCTCCGCGAGTACTACAACCCGCAGGCCCCCCGAGCGTCGGCGATCGGCTAGAGGCGCGGTCGGCGGGGAATTCGCGGCCGGTGCGGGCGCGGGGCCCGTGGGCCGTCGGCGTTCCGCACGTAGGGGTTCGACGCGATCCACGCCCGGAGCTGGGGGCGCTTTCGAAATTCCCTCTCCGTCCCTGCGAAGGCCTCCATCGAACCTCTCGTCACCGTCAAACGCGCGCACGCCGACCCGCTCGGTGCCGACGCTTCTGCGTGCCGATCCACATCCGAGATCGGCACTATGGATGGGATGGCGTGTCCCGGATGTCCATGGCGACCGTCGACGTTGTGGCAATCGAGCTGGGGTGACATGCGGCAGCCGCGGGAAGCGATGCGTCGAGACGGAGATGTCCATCTTCTCCCTCCAGTCCCTCGAGCAGGGCGATGGGCCCGATCACCCGGACTGCCCGGATGCTCGGCCCGACGGGGAGGTGCTCGCGACGAAGCAGTGATCGGGCGCCTCATTCATCCGCAATGCGCCCGGCGACCATCCCATCGACCTGGCGAGCTCGGAATTCGGCGTGGCGCATGAGGTGAATCAGGAGGGGCCGATTCTGAATCACCGCCAAACGCATTCGGGTCCGCCTGCCCGCCGGGCGTCTCGTCTGGGGACGAGCTCCGCGCGGATGACCGCGTTGAC
>CAUJGH010000660.1 GCA_963169575.1 Myxococcota bacterium
GCGCGGCGACGAGCTCGGCGAGCGCGGCGGATGCGAAACGAGCGGCGTCCGCCGGATCGCCCGGATCCGCCTGTCCCTCCGAGGTCGTCGCGGCGGCGGCAGGCTCGAAGGGCCGGGTTCGGCGAGGCGCGCCGCGGCGGCCCGGAGCGAGCGCATCCCCCTGCCAGGCCGCGCGGAGCCATGCCTTCGCCCCCCGCAAGCGGCCCAGGACTCCGCTCCGCGGACGCTCGACGACGACGATCTGGGCCGGCATGGCCGGCAGAATATCAGCCGACGAGACGCTTGCGAACCGCCCGCGCCACCGATTCGCGCACGCGCCCCGACAGGGTCGCGTCTTCGCGCTCGCCGACGCCGGTCGACGCGCCCGCCTCCCGCTCGCCGCGCTCGATCGCGAGCTCTCGCGCCACCGACGTCATGACGACGTCCGCGAGTCCGCAGGGCACGATCGCGTCGAAGCCCGAGAGATCCAGATCGACGTTGAGCGCGAAGCCGTGCCAGGTCACCCAGCGCCGCAATCCGATCCCGATCGAGGCGATCTTCCGCTCCCGGCCGCCGCGCTGCCGACTGCGCGCGCGATCGATGAAGACGCCCGTCCGTCCCTCGACGCGACACGCCGGGATCGCCCACTCCTCGAGCGCGTCGATGACTCCGGCCTCGAGCTGGCGGAGGAAGACGTGCACGTCGCGCCGCCCGGGCGCGGAGAGATCGATGATCGGATAGCCGACCAGCTGACCCGGCGCGTGGTAGGTGACGTCGCCGCCGCGGCCGACCTCGAATCGCTCGATGCCCAGCTCGCGCAGCCGCGCTTCGCCGAACAGCAGATGGTCCGCATTCGCGCTGCGACCGAGGGTGACGACGGGCGGATGTTCGAGCAGCAGAAGACGGTCACCGCAGCGACCGGCAGCCCGCTCGCCGAGCGCAGCCTCCTGGAGCGCGAGCGCCTCGCCGTAGGGCACGAGACCGAGCCACTCGACCGCGAGCGTTTCGCTCATCCCGCCTCCCGATGGGCCGATCCTCGACCGGAGTCGAACGATCGCGCTCCTGCCTCCGCTGCGCGCCGATTCTCCACGTCGCACCCCGATGCGGGCCGCCGCGTGCCTAGAACGCGAAGTCTCCAGCCTCGAGCAGCTCGCGGATGCGATAGAGGAAGCCGTTCGCAGGCGCTCCGTCGACCGCGCGATGGTCGTAGGAGAGCGAGAGATACATCATGGTCCGGATGACGATCGCGTCCTCGCCCTCGAAGCTCCGGACGACCGCACGCTTCGCGATCTCGCCCATCCGCAGGATGCCGACCTGGGGCTGGTTGATGATCGCGAATCCGTAGAGATTGCCCTGGCGGCCGGGGTTCGAGACCGTGAACGTGCCGCCCTTCAGGTCGTCGGCCGAGAGCTTCTTGTCGCGGGCGCGGGTCGCGAGGTCGTGGATCGCGAGGGCCGTGCCCGAGAGCGAGAGGCGATCGGCATTGCGCACGACCGGAACGACGAGTCCCTTCTCCGTCTCCGTCGCGACGCCGATGTGGATGTCCTGCTTCTCGATGATCGAGTCCTCGACCACCGACGCGTTCAGCGCGGGGAAGTCGCGCAGGGCCCGAACCGTCGCGTAGACGACGAAGGGCAGGAACGTCAGCGAGATCCCCGTGTTCTTCTCGAAGGCCTTCTTGTGCTGACTGCGCAGTCGCACGACGGCGGAGAGATCGACCTCGGCGACGGTCCCGACATGCGGGCTCGTGCGCTTCGAGTAGACCATGTGCTCCGCGATGATCTTGCGCATCGGCGACATCGGAATCACACGGTCGCCCGGGGCCAGCGTGTAGCCGAACGGCGAGCGCTTGCCGGACGCCGGAGCGGACGCCGCAGCAGCGGCCGGACGCGGCGGCGCAGGAGCCGGCGCGAGGGCGGGCGCTGCGGCCATCGGCGCGGCGTGGACGGGCTCCGGAGCGGCGGAGGAAGACGCGGCAGAAGATCGTTCGACCGGCGATTGATGACGGACGACATCGTCCTTCGTGACGCGGCCCGCGCTGCCCGTGCCCCGGACCTCGCGCAGATCGATCTCCGCATCCTCGGCCATGCGGCGGGCGACGGGCGTCGCCGGAATCGCGTTGCGGCCCGGGGCCGTCTCGACCGCTTTCGCCGCAGCGGGCGCGGGCGGAGTCGACTGCGGGACCTTCGCCGCTTCCCGGGACGGCGTCGCGGCAGCCTTCGCGTCGGGATCGATGCGGGCGAGGACGGCGCCGATGGCGACGACCTCCCCTTCGCGCACGAGGATCTGGTCGATCATTCCCGCGACCGGAGAGGGGATCTCGGCGTCGACCTTGTCGGTCGTCACCTCGACGATCGGCTGATCGACCTCGACCATCTCGCCCTGGCCGACGAGCCAGCGAGAGACGGTTCCCTCGAGAATGCTCTCTCCCAGCGAAGGCAACTGCACATCGACCGCCATCATCCCCCCTCCGAGCGCCGAAGCGGCGGCTCGAATCCTCGAAACGAATGCCCGGAAGCTTCGCCCACGTCGTCGCGGGCCCGGCCCGCCTCCCCGATCGGCTGCCCCGGGGCGCCGCTTGACGCGCGTCGCCACCGCGCGAGCGCATCGGTCCGCAGCGATTCGAGGGCCGCGCGCAGGGCCTGCGGCGGCGGCGGGCATCCGGGGACGACGACGTCGACGGGCAGGATCCGGGAAAGGCCCGAGATCGTCGCGTAGTTCGAATACGCCCCGCCCGAGATCGCACAGGCGCCCCAGGCCATCACCCAGCGCGGCGGGGCCATGCGCGCGTAGAGCTCGAGGAGCGAGGGCAGCTGGCGGCGCGTGAGCGAGCCCGCAACGATCAGGAGATCGGCTGCGCGACCCGATGCTGCCGGCGGCGCCGAGCCGAGCTGCTCGAAGAAATCGCCGCCCTGGACCATCGCCATTCCACAGCACGAGGTCGCCAGTCGGAGCGGCGACGGGGCCAGGGACGCCGCCCATCCGAGCGCCGCCTCGAGGCGCGTCGCGCGGACGGCACCCGCCTCCACCGACGCACCGATCTCCCCTGCCTGCATTCCCGGCGTGAAGACTTCCATGGGAAACGGCAGCATAGCGGCTCCGATCGGGTCCGGGTCCCGGCGGACGAACGAAGGAGCAGACGTGTCAGCCGGTACACGACGCGCGCGATGGACGGCCTGGTCGATCCACGTTCTCACCGCGAGCGGCGCGGCGGTCGCGCTGTTCGCGCTGATCGCGATCGCGACCGGTCGGCTCGGGGCCGCGATCCATCTGATGATCGTCGCGTTCGTCATCGACGCCATCGACGGCACCCTCGCCCGTGCCGCGCAGGTCACGACACACGTTCCGGGCATCGACGGTCGCCGACTCGACGACATCGTGGACTACCTGAACTACGTCATCGTTCCCGTCTTCTTCCTCTGGGCAGGCGGGTTCGTCGCCCACCCCGCCTGGCTCGTCGCACCGGTCCTCGCGAGCGCGATCGGATTCGCGCGCGTCGACGCCAAGACTGCGGACGACTTCTTCCTCGGCTTCCCGTCCTACTGGAACATCCTGGCGATCTATCTCTGGCTCTTCGAGGTCGGACCCGTCACCTCGACGATCTGGATCGCCGCGCTTTCGGTGGCCGTCTTCGTTCCGCTCAAATACCTCTATCCGAGCAAGCTCGAGCCGCTCGCGCTGCGGCGGTCCATGGCGTCGGGCGGGGCCGTCTGGTGTGGTGCACTCGCCGTCTGTGCCCTCGAGCCGCAGTGGACGCGGGGCCTCTGGCTTCGCGAGCTCTCGCTCGTCTATCCGATCGGCTACCTCGCGCTCTCGATCGTTCGGGGCGGCTGGCATCGGCCCTGAGCCTGTAGCGCCGGGCCGGGCCGCGCCGTTGGTCATGGGACGAGCGCACAGCGAAGAGCGCGCCGTCTCGGAGGCGAGCGGCGATGCGGCTGCGATCAGTGGTCGAGGGCGTCGATCAGGTCGTTGATCCGCCAGGGCTTGCGCAGCACGCGCGAAACACCCATCGCGAGCAGCTCGTTCTCGGC
>CAUJGH010000661.1 GCA_963169575.1 Myxococcota bacterium
CTGCTCGGTCAGCGAGGCGCCCGAGGTCTGGCAATGCGTCCGCAGCATCAGCGAGCGCTGATCCTTCGGCGCGAACTCCTTCGCGAGGCGCTCGGCCCAGATGCGGCGACCGGCGCGCATCTTCGCGATCTCGAGATAGAAGTTCATCCCGATGCACCAGAAGAACGAGAGCCGGCCCGCGAACGCGTCGATGTCGAGACCCGCGTCGACGCCGGCTCGCAGGTACTCGACGCCGTCGGCAAGGGTGTAGCCCAGCTCCAGATCCGCCGTCGCGCCGGCCTCCTGCATGTGGTAGCCGGAGATCGAGATCGAGTTGAACTTCGGCATCTCCTTCGCCGTGTACTCGATGATGTCCGCCACGATCCGCATACTGGGAGTGGGTGGGTAGATGTACGTGTTGCGGACCATGAACTCCTTGAGGATGTCGTTCTGGATCGTGCCCGCGAGCTTCTTGCGCGGAACGCCCTGCTCCTCGCCCGCGACGATGAACGCCGCGAGCACGGGGATGACGGCGCCGTTCATCGTCATCGAGACCGTGACCTTCTCGAGCGGGATGTCCTGGAACAGGATCTTCATGTCCTCGACGGAGTCGATCGCGACGCCGGCCTTGCCGACGTCGCCCGAGACGCGCGGATGGTCCGAGTCGTAGCCGCGATGGGTCGCGAGATCGAAGGCGACCGAGAGGCCCTGCTGGCCGGCGGCGAGATTCGCCTTGTAGAAGGCGTTCGACTCCTCCGCCGTCGAGAAGCCCGCATACTGGCGCAGCGTCCAGGGGCGATTGGCGTACATCGTCGCGCGCGGGCCGCGCAGGAAGGGAAAGATCCCGGGGAGCGTGTCGGTGAACTCGAGAGCTTCGAGGTCCGCTGCGGTATAGAGCGGCCGGATGCGCAGGCCGTCGGGGCTCGTCCAGATGAGGTCGGCGAGATCCTGTCCCTTGACCTCCGAAGCGGCGAGCTCTTGCCATTCATCGAGCCGCTCGCCCGCCTTCATCCCGCCCATTCGCCGTCCAGACTGATCCGACATCGTCGACCTTCCTCGTTCGTTCTCGTGCATTTCCCGGCTCGCGGGAAACCCTGCCCTGGGTTCCGGACGCGCGTCGCTGGGGGCTGCCCGGGGCGCGCGAGTCTAGCAGCCCGCCTCACATCGCCCGACGGTAACGCCCGCCGACCTCGAAGAGCGCCTCGCTCGTCTGCCCGAGGCTCGCGACCTTGACCGTCTCGAGCAGGACGTCGAAGACGTTCTCCCCGCGCAGCGCCGCCTGCTCCAGCCGTGCCAGCGCCGCCGGCGCCTCGTCGGCCCAGCGTGCATGGAAGGCCGCCAGGCCGTCCAGCTGGGCCCGCTTTTCGCTTTCGGACGATCGCATCAGGGATTCGATCGCCACGGCCGCAGGCTCGGCATCCGGGGCGAGGAAGGTGTTCACACCGATGATCTCGAGCTCGCCGGAATGCTTGCGCTGCTCGTAGCGCAGGCTCTCCTCCTGGATCCGCCCGCGCTGGTAGAGCGTCTCCATCGCACCGAGGACCCCGCCGCGCTGCGAAAGTCGCTCGAACTCCTCGAGCACGGCCCCCTCGACGAGATCCGTCAACGCCTCGATCGCGTACGCGCCCTGGGTCGGGTTCTCGTTCTTCATGATCCCGGCCTCGCGGTTGATGATCAGCTGGATCGCGAGCGCCCGGCGAACGGAAGCCTCCGTCGGCGTCGTGACCGCCTCGTCGAAGGCGTTCGTATGCAGGCTGTTGCAGCCGTCCTGCAGCGCGGTGAGGGCCTGCAGCGTCGTCCTAATGTCGTTGAAGTCCATCTCCTGGGCGTGCAGGGAACGGCCCGAGGTCTGGATGTGGTATTTGAGCTTCTGGCTGCGCTCGTTCGCGCCGTAGCGATCGCGCAGGGCGATCGCCCAGATGCGGCGCGCGACGCGACCGAGCACCGAATACTCCGCATCGAGCCCGTTGCTGAAGAAGAACGAGAGGTTCGGCGCGAAATCGTCGATCGCGAGGCCGCGGGCGAGGAAGTACTCGCAGAAGGTGAAGCCGTTCGCGAGCGTGAAGGCGAGCTGGCTGATCGGGTTCGCGCCGGCTTCGGCCATGTGATAACCCGAGATCGAGACCGAGTAGAAGTTCCCGACGCCCTCGCGGCAGAACGTCTCCTGGATGTCGCCCTGGACCTTCAAGGAGAATTCGGTCGAGAAGATGCAGGTATTCTGGGCCTGGTCCTCCTTCAGGATGTCGGCCTGCACCGTTCCGCGAATCGATCGCAGGACCTCGCGCCGGATGCGCTGGTAGGTCTCGGCGTCGACCGCGCGATCACCGGGGATCCCGAGCAGCCCGAGCCCCGAGCCGTCGTGGCCCGGCGGGAGCGGTCCGGCATAACACGGAAGCGTCTGGCCCTTCGCCCGCAGCGCCCCCTCGAAGCGCGCCCGGACGGCCTCGAGCTCGCCGCGCTCGCGCAGATGGCGCTCGACCCGCTGGTCGATCGCGGCATTCAGGAAGAACGCGAGCACCGTCGGCGCGGGCCCGTTGATCGTGAGCGAGACCGAAGTTCGCGGATCCGCCAGATCGACGCCCGAGTAGAGCTTCTTCGCGTCGTCGAGAGTGCAGATCGAGACGCCGGAGTTGCCGACCTTGCCGTAG
>CAUJGH010000662.1 GCA_963169575.1 Myxococcota bacterium
GCGCCTGCGGCCGAGCGCGCGGGCGCGCAGGGTGCCGTGGCGCAGCATCTGGCGATAGAGACCCCGATCGCGCACGAGCGCGTAGTCGAGACCGGTCAGGAGCGGGGTGTAGACGGACTCGCCGATGGAGCTCGCGAGGAAGCAGACCGGCCCGCGCTCGAGACGGTCCCGCTCTCGGAAGACGAGCAGCTCCCAGCCCGGTGACGAAGCCATCGCGCGCAGGAACGGGCGCGGCAGCGGAAACGTATTCAGCTCGAGGTTCTCGGCGCGCACGTTCTCGTAGAGCGTGTAGAGGCGATCGACCTCTTCGTCGGTCAGCTCGCGCGAGCCGGCCGTGAGGACCTCGACTTCGTAGGCGTCGTCGAAGGGCGCGACATAGCGCGCCTGGTGATAGCGATGCTTGCGTCCCAGCGAAGCGACGAGCTCGGACTCGCTGGCGAGCACGTCCTCGATGACGAGGCTCTCGGGCGCCGCCATCGAGAGCATGCCTTCCGAACCGAAGCGATGGGCGAACGCGAGATCGTCGCTCGGCAGGTCGCGCAGCACGCGCACCGAGCAGCCGAGCCGGTCCGAGTCGCTGCGCACCGCCCGCAGCAGCAGCGCGATTGCGGCCTGGCTGGTCGACGCGTCCACCGGATCGCGCAGCCAGAGATGATTGCCCTCCGAGAGCAGGCAGCCCATCGAGAAGACCCGATGCGTCAGGAACAGGGGCTCGACGGCGCGGCGCGCCTCGACCCGCGCCGAGACGTCCGCCGGCGCCATCATGTCCGCCTGCCAGAGCGCCGCGCTGAAGCAGGTCGCGAGCACCGGCTCGCCCTTGCCGTCGCGAACGACGTAGTAGCGGAAATCCCAGCGGCTCTCGGGCGGCGCATCGGGGCCGAAGAGCTTCTCGAAGAGCGCCATGCCTTCCGTGCCCAGGCAGCCGCGATCGCGCATCCGCGCATCCCATTCGCCGCGCAGGAGCTTGTCGATCGAGTCGGCGGATTCGAGGTAGAGCTCGGTCGAGCGCGAGCGTGCCCGAGCGACGGGAGCGACGGGGGCCTCGAGACCGAACGCACGCCAGATCTCGTAGGGCTCGACCCCGGCCTCGCGGACGGCGGGCTCCCAATGTTCGGCGAGCGCGTCGGCGAGACCTTCGAGGTCCTCGCGCGTATGGTGGCGGGTGATCAGGAACCGGTTGCCGCTGCGGCGCGCGGGCGTCGCGGGGAATTGGGCGGGGTTGGTGAAGAAGCCCTCCTGCATGAGGCGAGAGCAGAGGATCTGGCAGACCTGGGTCGGCCCCGTCCCGACGAATCCGACGGGCGTATTTCCGGGCGAGACGACGGGGATCGCATGGCGACCGATCCGCTCCGCGAAGATCGCCATCTTCTCCCGGAGCTCGGCCTGCATCTGCGCGATCTCGGGCCCGAGATGGATGCGCGCCGAGGCGATCGCGGCCCCGAGGATCGGCGGCTGGAGCGGGCCCGCGAAGATCAGCGTCGGGCCGAAGCGGCGGACCTTCTTCTTGATTTCGGGGCTCGAGGACACGATCAGTCCGCCGCCGGTCCCGAAGCCCTTCGCCAGCCCCGTCGCGAGCAGCATGCGCGGATGGAGCGGCATGACCTCGAGCACGCTCCCCGATCCGTTCGGGCCACACCAGCTCATGCCGTGGGCGTCGTCGACGTAGACGCGCATCTGCTCGTGGCGATCGAGGATCTCCGCGATCCGCGCGATCGGCGCCCGATCGCCGAACATGCTGTAGATGCCGTCCGCCATGTACCAGACCTGGCGATGGGTCTTCGCGAGCGCGACGACGCGATCCTCGAGACGATCGAGATGGTTGTGAGGCAGGACTTCGAGCGTCGTCCCGCTCGCGTGCAGCAGCTTGGCGGCGAGCTGGACGCTCGAATGCACCTGATGATCGAGGATGACGGCGTCGTCCTCGTCGAGCAGCGCAGGCAGCGCCGCGAGATGACCGAGGGTCGTCGTCGGTGCGACGACGACGTGGGCACCGCCGAAGATCCGTTCGATCGCGGACTCGAATTCGGTATAGAGCGGCGAGGAGAGGTAGGCACGCGAGGAGCTCGTCTCGATCCCGAAGCGCCGGGTCGCATCGATCGCGCCTTCGATCAGGCGCGGATCGAGCTCGAGGCCGAGGTAGCTGCAGGAAGCGAAGTTGACGAGGTCGCGGCCGCGGATCCGGACGTGGCGGCCGTCGAATTCGGCGTCCTCGGCGTGACAGTTTCCGATCCCGAGGTCGACGCTGGAATCGATCGCGCGCTCGAGGAGCTTCTTGCGGTCACGCTGACTGTGCACGCCACGGCCTCCCTCGCCCCGGATCGGCGGATGCGCCGATCCGATTGGCGACGCAGGCGCTTTCGGAGCGAGTTGCCTGTCGCTTGAGTGGCCCCGACTTGATTTTGACTGGGGGAGTAGAAACCACTCGGCAGAAACACCGAGGCAAAGCGCCCGCTATGATGGGGCGGCCCAGGCTCGCAGGGGCGATCGCTTCGGGAGCAGTCGGTGGTCGAGAATCTGAGCGGCGTATCCGGGGTCGTGCTGCGTCTCGTTCTCGAAGGGGCGAAGCGGAGCGGGATCTCGCTCGATCGCATCTCCGGGGATCTCGGCGTCGACGTCGAAGCGCTGGCCGGGCGCTCGGGGCGCATTCCCTGGGAGTCCTTCACTCTCATCGTCGACCGCGTCGCCGCCGAGATCGGTGGCCCCGACGAGCTCCGTCGCTTCAGCGAGGCCCAGCTCGAAACCGGATCGCTCGGAATCTTTCGCAGCATCGGCCGCGTGCTCGCCCGGCCTCGCGACGTGTACTCCGCGGGCGCGCGCTGGATGGGGCCGAGCTTGTTTCCGATGATCGAGGCGGATCTCTGGGACGGCGCCGATGGCATCCTCGTCCAGCGCCTGACCCTCCATCCCGATCACCGCGACTGCCCCGCCCTCTTCCACATCCTGCACGGCGCGCTCATCGCGCTCCCGCGCGCCTGGGGCCACGGCCCATCCGAGGTCGCGCTCGAGCTCGCCCCCGGACGCGCGACGTTCGAGATCCGCCCGAGCACGATGCGGCGGGGCGCGCTCGTCCGCCTGGTGCGCGCCGTCCGGGCGCGCCTCGCCTTTCCGACGATGCTGCGCGAGCTCGAAGAGCAGCAGCGCGCGATCGACGAGTCCTACCGCGAGCTGCGTGAAGCCCACCGCCGGATCTCGCATCAGGCGACCGCCCTCGAGCGCGTCGACTCGATCGGCCGCGAGCTGTCGAAAGACGTCGATCTCGATCGCGTGCTCGACGGCCTCGTCCGCGCCCTGACCGACGAGCTCGGCTTCGTCGGCGTCGAGCTCTGGCTCACCGATTTCCGTGAAGGATCGGAGGAGATGCAAGCCGTCGACGCGCCGCCTCTGCGCCGATTTCGCATCGCAGGCTCCACCGAACCGAATCCGCTCCATCGCCATGCGCTGACTTCCGCGGGCCGCTCGCTCGGCGAGCTCGTGGTCTACGCCGTGCCCGGCGCCGATCGCAGCAACTCGACCCGGCTGCTCGACCTGCTCATGCCCTGGATCGCGCTCGCGATCGACAACGCCCAGACCTACGCCCGCCTCGAACGGCATGCCGAGGCCCTCGAGGAGCGCGTGCGCGAACGCACGGCGCGGCTGCTCGCCGTGAACCATCACCTCGTCCGCGAGATCGACGAACGCAAGCGCGCCACCGACGCCCTGCTCCAATCCGAAGCCCAGCTCCGCGCCTCCGAGCGGCTCGCGTCGATCGGAACGCTCGCCTCCGGCATCGCTCACGAGATCAACAACCCGGTCGGCGCGATTCTCGCCGCCGCCCAGCTCGCCCAGATCCTGCGCGGCGACGATTCCGCCGCGCGTCAGGTCGATGCGGCGCTGGTCGACATCGTCGCGGAGGCGAAGCGCTGCGGCGACATCGTTCGCGGCGTCCTGCAATTCGCCCGCGAGGAGCGCACCGACAAATGGGCCTGCGCGCTCCGCGATCTCGTCTTCCGATCGATCCGGCTGACGACGGCCTTCGCCGACCAGCACGGCGCGCGGCTCGTCCCGGAGGTTCCGGAGATCTCTCCGTGGGCACAGGCGAATCCGACCCAGCTCGAGCAGGCGATCGTGAACCTCGTCCGCAATGCGATCGAGTCCGGCGCAGCGACCGTGCGCATCGCCCTCCGCCACCAGCCGGACGAGCAGACGGCGACCATCGAGATCCAGGACGACGGAGCGGGCATCTCCGAATCCGATCGACTCCGGATCCTCGAGCCCTTCTACACGACCCGCCGCGCGAACGGGGGGACGGGACTCGGGCTGTCGGTCGTGCACGGCATCGCGCTCGAGCACGGCGGCTCGATCGAGATCGATTCGAATGGAGAACGGGGATCGTCGATCGTCCTGCGGCTTCCCTGCATCGATCCGCCGACGCCGCGCGAGCCGGAGATCCTCGAGAAACCGGCGGCCGACCCGGCCG
>CAUJGH010000663.1 GCA_963169575.1 Myxococcota bacterium
GCCGCCGAGCGCCTCGCGACGAGCAAGCGCCATCTCGCCGCCGAGGAGACCTATCACCTGATCGCGGCCTTCGCCGATTCCCAGGATCGGCGCGAGGCGAGCGCACCCCTGCGCTCCGCCCGGGCCGCGATCGCCCAGGAGCGCCGCCTCGTCCGCCGCATCCACGAGGATCTCGAGCGCCTCGCGATCGAGTACCGCGAAAGTCTCTGAACCCGCTAGAGCGGCCGCAGCTCGAGGCGGACCTCGGAGCGGTCGATGCCGACGATGCGGAGCTCGGGGGGATGCTCGACGTCGCGTGGATCGATGCTGAGCGCGCCATTCCCGCTCGCGACGTCCTCGGCATCGACGTGAATCTGGAATTCCCCGGTCGGCGCCATCATCAGATCGCGGGCGCGGCCCTCGAACTCGATCTCGACCGCCGGCGGATCGATCAGCGCGACCCGATAGCCTTCGGGCAGGTTGTCGATCACGATCGGTACGACCTTGAAACCGCGGTCGAGCGCCTCCCGCGGCGTGCCGTAGAACCAGAAGGCGCTCGCGAGCAGGCTCGCGACGATGCCCTCGCGCCAGCGTTCGCGCGAGAGCGCGAGCGAGCGTTTCAGCCAGGAATCCCGGCGCTTCGCCCCGGTCGTCCGGCGCACGAAGGATTCGAGCCGGCCCCGCAGCTCTGCCGCCGTCCCGACCCGCTCGAGGCGCGCGCGCCAGGCGATCCGAACCTCTCCGCGCTCCTCGGAGACGACGATGCAGAGCGCATCGCTGCGCTCGGCGAGACCGAGGCCCGCGGCATGGCGCGTCCCGCTCCCTCCGATCTCGCTCCATTCCGTCGAGAGCGGCAGATGCACACCAAATCGCGTCACCTTCCCGCCCCGGATCACGATCGCACCGTCGTGGCCGGGCGTGCCCGGATCGACGAGGCTGCGCAGCAGCGGATCGGAGACCCGACCGTCGAGGAAGAATCCGCCCTCGAGCAGGCGATCGAGCGGCTCCCGGCCGGGCAGCACGAAGAGCGCGCCGATGCGCCGATGGGCGAGGGAGAACGCGAGCGCCGAGAGCTCGTCGAGCTGGTCGGCCGCGGGCCGCGGGCTCGCGTTGCGGATCACGACGACGGTGATGGTCTCGAAGAGCCGCCGCAGATCGTCCTGGAAGACGACGACGAGGACGAGCGCCGCGACGGCGATGAAGCCCTGCAGGAGCGTCGTCGTCAGCCGCAGATCGAGCCACTGCGCGGTCCAGTAGAGCATCGCGATCGCGAAGACGCCGCCGAGGGCGATGCGCGCCCGCGCCTCGCGGACCCAGGCGATCAGGACCCAGAGCAGGCCGGCGACGATCGCGATGTCGAGGACGTCGACGATGCGGAGCGCGCCGAGCACCGACCCCATGCCGCCCCCTCCGCCGGCCATGACGAACTCGCCCGGCACCGCAACGCGGGCGTGCCGGATCGAGGGCCACAGGGCCGCGATGTGGGGGGTACGCGGGCGGAGAAGCCCCGCGGATTCCGGCGGTGTAGCGCAGGACGCCCGCTCTCGCGAGGGAACGGGCCGTGTCCGGGGCAGAATCGGGCGACTCCGGCCAGTGGAATGCTCTGTTACGATCGTCGCGGCTCCACCCCGCCTCCAGATGAAAGAGGCCCTTCGGCCCGGATCGAAGCGGACGGCAGCCCCGGAAAAAGAGCGAAAGGGAGAGAGGAAACCCATGCGGTATCTGCACACGATGGTGCGCGTCAGCGATCTCGAGGCGTCCGTCGACTTCTACACGAACAAGCTCGGGCTGATCGAGCTGAATCGCTATGACGTTCCGGCCGGCCGCTTCACGCTCGTCTTCCTCGCCGCCCCCGGCAACGAGCTCGCGCAGGTCGAGCTGACCTACAACTGGGATCCCGAGGTCTATGGCGGCGGCCGCAATTTCGGCCACCTCGCCTACGAGGTCGACGACATCTACGCGACCTGTCAGGGCCTGCTCGACAAGGGCGTCACGATCCACCGCCCGCCGCGGGATGGTCGCATGGCCTTCGTCCGCTCCCCCGACGCGATCTCGATCGAGCTGCTCCAGAAGGGAACGCCGCTCGCGCCGGCCGAGCCCTGGGCTTCGATGCCGAACATCGGCGAGTGGTAGGCAGCCCGCCCCCGATCCTGCCCGTACGCCCGTCCCCGGTGGCCGGCGGCTGAACGCCCGGCCGCCGCGCGGATCGCGGCGCCTCCGGTGAAATCGCGCACCCATCCGGGAGAGACCGGATGCCCCCCTCGCCGCGCTGAAAATCTCGTGCAGCGGATCGGCAACGCACTCAAGCCGGGCTGGACCGGTTCCGATCCCGTTGCACATGAAGCGACGTGAAAGAAGTGCGCCCATCTGGCTCTTTTCGTTCGTCGATCTGGCATTCCTGCTGCTGATCGCGTTCACCTGGCTGGCTCCCGATCGGGCGAAATCCCCGATCGAGGTCGCCGAGCTCGAGCTGCCCCGGATCGAGCGCATCGCGCCTTCGGGCGCCGCTGCGACCGGCGCGCCCAGCTGGCAGGTCCGGGTTCATCCGCTCGCCGGCTCGGACGATCCGGCGGTCGCGCGCGCCCCCTTCGAGCTCGCCCCGCCCGGGGTCGGCGCGCCGCGTGCGATCGACGCCGCAGAGCTCGAAGCGGGTCTCGCCCTCCTGCGCGAACGCGGCCTGCCGCGCCCGCTGCTCGCCCCCCACCGCGACGCCCGCAGCGAGGATCTGCTCGTCGCCGTCTCGCTGCTCGAGGGCGCGTGGCAGGGAGATCGCGGCGTCGCGGTGCAGACCCTGCCCGCAGTCGCTTCGCCCGCCGAATCGAGCGCGGACGCTCGCGGAGCCCGATGACGCGCGATCCGATCCGTCGCCGCTTCGGGAAGGGCAGTGGTCGCCTGCGCGTCGGCCTGCCCGCTGCGGGCGCACGCCTCTCGGCGCTCGCCCGGCTTCCGATCCGCTACGAACGGCGGCTCACGATCGTCCCCGTCGCGACGGCGGCGCTGATCGCCTGGCTGCTGGCGACGAGCCCGCTGCTGCGGGCGCCGCTCGCCCCGCCGGCGCCCGAGCCGGTCCAGATCGTGATGGAGGCGTCGCCGGTCCCGCCCGAGCGCGCGCCGGCGAGGGCGCCCGAGCGCCCGCCCCGCGTCGAGCAACCGCGCCCCGCGCCCGAAGCGACCTCCGCTTCGCGGGTCGCACAGAGCTCGGGGAGCCCGCAGATCCCCACCGACGCGATGCCGCAGGAAGCCGCGACGCGTCCCCGCGCGAGCGAGCCCGCGCCGCGCCCCTTCGACCCGACCGCGCTCGCGACCCGCGCGCCGCGCTTCGACGCCGCCGAAGTCCTGCCCGCAGGCGCGACGAGCGCCCCGGCCCCGCTTCCCGCCGCCGGCCGCGAACACGCTGCGCAGGCGCGCGCGATGCCCCGAGCGCTCGCCGCCGCCTCCCGCGCGGCGACCGCTTCGCCTCTTCTCTCGCCGACCGGCGCCGCGGCATTGCCCGCCGCGAGCGCGCCCCTCGGCGAGCGCCCCGGCTCGAGTAGCGCCGCGGCCGATCCGTCGGCCGAGCTCGTCGACGCCGCGCATCTCGGCGATCGCCGACGCGGCGAGATCGTCGCTGCGCTCGATCGCTCGGCGGCGGATGCGCGAAGCCGCTCGGCCGGCAGCGACGCGCAGGCGCGCCGACCGGAAGTCTCCGCCCGCGGCTCGAGCGCCGGCGTGCGCGCCCTCGCGGCGAGCCGCGAATCGCGCGGGAGCGCCGCCCCGGGTTGGCAGGAGGTCCCCCTCGATGAATTGCCCGACTGCCTGCCGGCAGGCCGACAGGACCTGCTCAAGAAACGCATCCTGCTTGCCGCTTCGCTCCAGCGGGAATGTTCCCATGCGAGCGGAAGCTTCCGCTTCGTCGAGACGCGGACGCTCGGCGGCTTCCTGATGTGGTCGAGACCGAACCCGGGCCCGAGCGCCGGACAACCGAGAGATCGCGATGCGTGTGACGTGCTCGAAAGAGCGCTCGCCTGCCTCGGCGATCGATCCAGCGAGGAGTCTTCGTCGAGATGAAGCAGCACCCCTTCCCGCAGAGCCTGCGCCCGCGGCGGCCGGCCGCTCGCCGCGGTCGGCGCATCGCCCGCGCGCTCGCCTTCGCATTCGCACTGTCGCTGGGCGCTTTCGCCGCGAGCACGGCCAGCGCCGAAGACGCGCGCTGGAGCGACTACCTCGACCATGCCTACGTCTATTCCGCCGCCGACGTCGACGATCTGCGCAGCCTGATCCGCCGCGCCGAGCAGAGCGTCGGAACGCGCCTCGCCGAATACCACGCCGAGACCTGGGCCCCCGGCCGCGCCAGCGCCCAGCCGAAGAGCGAGCTCGAGATCCGCCGCAAGGCGATCGCAGAGCTCGTGCTCTACCGCACCGGCGCGCTCCCGGGCGGCCTCGAGCAGGCCGCCGCGACCATCGAGGCCCTCGAAGACCGCCTCGATCGCCACGAGAACCGCTACTGGTTCCATACGATCCACGCCCATCAGGCGCTCTCCGCCGGCGACGCCGAGGCCTTCGTCGACGAGATCCTCGCGCTCTGGCTCGCGGTGATCACGCCGCTCGAAGTCCCCTTCGAGACCTATCGCACGCTCGCGCTGACCGAGAACGGCAACGCCGGCTTCGTGCGCACCCTGCCCCATCTCTACGAAAGCGTCGCCCGCCTCGTGCTCGTGCATTCCCAGAGCGAGGCCCTCGACGGCGACATCGATCCGCTCGCGGCGATCGTGCGGGTGCTCGCCGACGAACGGGTCGGCGCCGATCCCGAGACCGTCCCCGTCGACGCCTCTTCGAAGGCCTTCCTCGACCACGTCGTCGCCCGCCTCGACGGCCCCGAGAGCGACGGCGGCAGCCTCTCCTACACCCTCGCCCTCGTCTCCGCCGAGCGTGCCCACCAGCTCGCCCGCGCCCGTCTCGCCGAGGAAGGCCTCGGCGACGGCGCCCTCGCCGCCGTGCGCGACTCGGTCACCGCCTATCAGCGCGCCCTGCGCCGCGCGAACACGCTGCAGGGCCAGGTCGCGATCTACTCGCGTGCCCTGCGCCAGCAGAGCGAGGTCTTCGCGACCGGCGAGCGGACGAAGAGCAAGGCTCTGATCGACATTCCCTTCAGCATCGACCGCGGCATCGAGCTCTACGACGCGCTGCATGCCGCGCGCGCCGGCGGCTGGGAACGCCTCGGCTATCTCGACGCGGGCCGCGACGCCTACGTCGCCGCGATGCAGGGCCTCTGGAGCGAGATTCAGGACGCGACCTTCAACGCCTCCCGCTATTACATGTCGGTCGAGAACGAGGCCGGCAAGCTCGACGACGAGGCGATCGTCCACGCCATCAACCACTACTCGCGCTATCTGCACGCGTTCCAGCGCTTCGCCGGCGACACGACCGGCGAGTCGCTGCCGGATTCGGCCTGGTTCGGCGCCTATCAGGCGGCGCGCGGGATCGGCGACGGCGTGCTCTTCTTCTCGGCCGGCGACGCTTCGCCCGAGCAGGTCGCGGAGGCGATCGCCCAGTACCAGACCGCCCTCGGCTACTTCCCCTTCGACCGCGCGCTCTGGGGAACCCTCGCCGTCGCGCTCCAGCGCTCGGGACGCGAGGCGGATTTCCTGGCCGTGGCACAGCCGATGGCGAACCGCGTCGTCCATTCGCGCCATCTCGACCGCTGGATCGGCAACCGCTCGGCGAAGGCCGACGTGCTCGAGAAGTTCCGGCGCGCCTTCGACAACGATCGCAGCCTCGTCTACTTCGGCTTCGCCGACGAGACGAAGATCGGCGCCCTCGAAGCCGAGTTTGCCCGCATGGCGCAGGAGCGCGAGACGATCTCGCGCTCGATCGCGGCGACCCGCACCGAACGCGACGAGCTGAACGAACGGCGCCGCGCGGCCCATCGGCTCGCCGGTGAAGCCTCCGGCGAGAACGAGCTCCCGCCGCCGCCCCGCGTCGCCGCGAACGGCCGCTCGGCCGAGAGCTTCGCGATCGAGAAGCTCGCGAGCGAGCTCGACCGGCTCGACTCCCGCGGCGAGCGCCTCGACGTCCGGATCGAGGCGATCGAGCAGGCGCTCCCGATCTTCAAGGCGACCCTCGGCCAGGAGGGTCTCATCGGCGAGCTCGCGATGCAGCGGGACCATCCGCTGCACGCGCTGCTTCGCCGCCTCGCCGAGGTGGGGCACGCACTGCAC
>CAUJGH010000664.1 GCA_963169575.1 Myxococcota bacterium
TCCGCGTCGACGAAGCCGAACTGCTTCAGGTTGTTCTGGTAGTTGGGCAGGCGCAGGTAGATCTTCAACTGCGCCCGCGCGACCGAGCGCGCCCGGTCCGGATCGGTCTCGGCGAGCACCATCTGCTCGGGGAGGAGCAGCGCCTTCGGTCCCATCACGGCGCGCGCGCGCCGGGTGTGCTCGGGCGTCACGTTGTAGGGATGGGCGCCCTGGGCCATCGTCGCCGAGAGCGCGAGCATCCGGTCGCGCAGCGCACCGATCACGATCGGCGCGTCGACGCTCGGCTGGGGCCCCATGTAGAGCGCCTCGTCCATCGCCTCGAGATAGCTCCGCATCGTCTCGACCGGCTTTTCGTAGGCATGCCCGCGCTGGTTCGTCACGAGGTGGCGATGGGAGACACCGAGCCCGAGGATGAAGCGGTCCGGAGCGAGGCCGGAAACCGTCTTCCAGATGGCCTTCATCAGCATGGGGTCGCGGGCATAGATGTTGGCGATCCCGGTGGCGAGGACGATGCGCTCGGTCTTCGCCGCGAGGAATCCGATCAGCGAGAAGGGATCCCGGCCCACTGCCTCGGGCACCCAGAACGTCGAATAGCCCCAGGCCTCGGACCGGCGGGCGAATGCGGCCGCCCCCTCGGCGTCCAGATGGTCGACGTGGCTCCACATCCCGAGCTTGCCCAGCTGCATGAAACGATCCTTTTCGATATGAGGACGGGGAACGCTAGCAGCATCCCGGGTTTCCGACGGCCGGGGAACGCTTCCGAACGGTCAAGAAGGTCCCCCGATCGGACCGATGAGGTCGAGCGGCCGCGGGAGCTGCGTACGGACGGGAGGCGGACCGCAGGTCGACCGCTCGTCGGCGAATGAGGACGAGGAGGACAGATGCAGTTTCGAGCATTGGATTCGGGGTTCGGCAAGTCACTCGCGCTCGTTCGGGCGATGTCCCGGGCGGTCTCCGCGGGGATGATCGGGTTGATGACCGGAGCAATCGTCGGGCTGCTCGCCGGCAGCGCCGCGGCGCATCCGGGGGGCACGCCGGCGGGTGTGCCGGCCGCGGGCCTCTACTGCGCGACCTGCCATGCGTCGACCTCGCCGACGGACTTCGAGGGGCAGGCGGCCAAGGCCGAGAGCGAGCTGGTCGAGACGAAGCATCTCCGCGCGATCCGCGCCGGCATCGGGACCTACCAGACGCTCTCGGAGCCGGACCGCGAGCGACTCGCGGCGCTGATCGAGAGCGTCGATCGGAATTCCCAGATCACCGTCGACGTGCCCGCCACCGTCGCGCCCGGCGCCCGTTTCGAGATCTCCGTCGTCCTCACCGGAGGCGCGGGGCCGACCGTGGCCGTCGGCCTCTTCGACCGGCCGCATCGGCTCTATGCGAGGCCGATCGCGGCCCGGGGCTTCGAGCTGGTCGGCGAGCCGCGCGTCTCGGGCGGCCGTCTCCGCGCGACCGCGGCGTCCGGCAAGGCCGCTGCGACTCCGATTCCCGCAGCCGTGAAGCGGGTGCCCACGCTCTTCGACATCGAGGGCGTCTCGTCGAGCGCCGACGCCGATCGCTGGGCGAAGGTCGAGATCGTATTCGAGCTGCAGGCGCCCGCCGAGCCGGGTGAGTACCCGCTCTTCGGCGCCTATCTCTACGGCACGGAGAAGGCCGTGAAGCTCTCGACCCGGAACGACGATTCCCGCTTCCCGCCCTTTCCGCTCGGCGGTGAGACGGCGGCCTCGGGCCGCGTGAAGTTCTCGGCGCCCCGTGTCCTCCGGGTCGGCCCGGCGCCCGGCAGCGCCGCGTCCGGTCCCTCGGTCGAGGGAGAGGACGAGGCCGGGGCTGCGCTCGTGCCGAAGGTCTCTCCCAAGCTCGCCGGATCCGGACTCAGCGCTTCGAATTGAACTCGCCGGCGGCGAGCCGGGCGCGGTAGCGGGCGAGGTCGCGCGCGAGGACGTTCGAGAGCAGCAGGACGCCGAGGATGTTCGGGAACGCCATTCCGAGCAGCATGAGGTCGCCGAAGCCCAGCACGACGTTCGCATCCTGGAAGATCACGCCGCCGAAGGTGAAGGTCAGGAAGACGATCTGATAGGCGAGGATCGAGCGCTCCCCGAACAGGAAGATCCAGGCGCGCTCGCCGTAATAGCTCCACGAGATCATCGTGCTGAAGGCGAAGAGCAGGGCGATGCCCGTCAGGACCTTCGGGAAGGCGGGGAAGACGCTCGCGAAGGCACTGGCCGTCAGCGCGATTCCGCTGCCGGCGTTCGGATCGTCGAGCGCGCCGGTCACGACGATGACGAGGGCCGTCGTCGTGCAGACGACCACCGTATCGAGGAAGGGCTCGAGCAGTGCCACATAGCCCTCGCGGATCGGCTCCTGCGTCCGGGCGGCGGAATGGGCGATCGCCGCGGAGCCGACGCCCGCCTCGTTGCTGAAGGCGGCCCGCCGGAAGCCCTGGATCAGCGTCCCGATGAAGCCGCCGAGGCCCGCTTCGAAGCTGAACGCCTCGCGGACGATCGTGGCGAAGGCCGCCGGGACGGCGCCCGCATGCAGGATCAGGATCAGGACGCCGGAGAACATGTAGAGCAGGCACATCCCCGGCACGAGGATCGAGGCCACCTCGCCGATCCGGCGGATGCCGCCGATGATGACGAGGCCGACGAGGAAGACGAGCGCGAGGCCGACGGCGACCTGACCCGAGCCGCTCGCGAGGGCCGGCACCTCCTGGGCGAGCAGCAGGAAGCTCTGATTCGCCTGGAACATGTTGCCGCCGCCGAAGCTCGCCCCGATGCAGAGCACGGCGAAGAGGATCGAGAGTCCCCGCCCCAGGCGCGACCAGCCGATCTCGGCGAGGCCGTCCCGGAGATAGAGCATCGGGCCGCCGATCACGTGGCCGGAGAGATCGGTCCGGCGGTAGCGCTGGGCGAGGCTGCATTCGGCGAACTTCGACGTCATTCCGAGCAGTCCGCCGACGATCATCCAGAACGTCGCGCCGGGCCCGCCGATGCCGAGCGCAAAGGCGACGCCTGCGATGTTGCCGAGGCCGACCGTCGCCGAGAGCGCCGCAGCGAGCGCCTGGAAATGGCTGACCTCACCCGTCTCGTCGGACTCCGAATAACGACCGCGAACGCAGTCGATGCCGTGCCGGAAGCCGGTCAGATTGACGAAGCGGAATCGGAGCGTGAAGAAGAGCGCCCCCGCGACGAGCCAGGCGACGACCGCCGGAACCACGATCGCGTTGCCCGACAAGTCGTCCCAGAAGGCGACGTCGAAGAAGATGATCCGCTCGAGCGGAGCCACGAGCCAGCTAGCGAAGAGGCCCTCGGCGAGGGCGAAGACGGACTTCGGGGCTTCGGCAGCTGCAGACGACATGGAGCGCAACCATACGCAATTTCGCTCGTCTTCGAGGCCAATTGCGAGTGGTCCGCGGATTTTGTCGGGCTCGGTCGGGTCGGATAGCCTGTGCCCCGCATGTGCCCGCCGCCGCCGCCCGATCCGGATCCCCGATTGCCGCGAACCCGCACGCTCTCCGAGCCGGCCTCGAAGGCGCTCGTGGCGCGCTTCGGCATTCCGCTACCGCGGGAGCGCACGGCGACGGATCCCGAGGCGGCCGCCGAGGCCGCCGCGGCGATCGGCTTTCCCGTCGTCCTCAAGCTCGCCGGCGACGGCATCGCCCACAAGACCGAACGCCAGCTCGTCCGCGTCGGACTCGGCGATCGCGAAGCGGTCCTGCGCGAAGCCCGGGATCTGCTCGGACGCGCGCGGCCCGAGGACGGCGCGGTCGAGCTTCTCGTCGCCGAGCAGGTCCGCGGACAGCGCGAGCTGATCGCGGGGATCGTGCGCGACGCGCAGTTCGGTCCCTGCGTGATGCTCGGGCAGGGCGGTGTGCTCGCGGAGGCGCTCTCGGATGCGGTCTTCGCCGTCGTGCCCCTGTCGCGCGACGAGGCGCGCCGGATGATCGACGGTCTCGCGACGCGGCGACTCTTCACCGAGCCCCATCGCGGCGAACCCGCCCTCGAGCGCGAAGCGCTCGCCGATCTGCTGGAGGGGCTGTCCCGCCTCGCGCAGGAGGTGCCCGAGATCGAATCGGTCGATCTCAATCCGCTGATCCTCCATGCAGGCCGACCGATCGCGGTCGACGCGCTCGTCGAAGTCGCGGTGGATCCGCGCGGCGCGCCCCGGGCGCTGCCGGCGGCGCTCCCGGACGGCGAGATCCGCGAGCGCTTCCGCCCGCTCTTCGAGCCGCGGGGCGTCGTCGTGGCGGGCGTCGCGAGCCATCCGGGCAAGTTCGGCTTCGTGACGTTCCACAACCTGCTGCGCTGCGGTTATGCCGGCGCGCTTCATGGGGTGAAGCCCGACGCCGCCCCGGTGCTCGGTCGTGCGACCCATGCGCGAGTCGAGGATCTGCCGCCCGGCGATCTCGATCTCGTCGTCGTCTGCACGCCGAACCACGCGAACGAAGCGCTGCTGCGGGCCTGCGCGAAGCGCGGGATCCGAGCCGCGTTCGTGACCAGCGCCGGCTATGCGGAGGCCGGCGAGTCGGGGCAGGCGCTCCAGGAATCGCTCGTCCGGGTCGCCGAGGAGCTCGGCATGCTCCTCGTCGGGCCGAACGGGCAGGGCGTCGTCTCGACGCCGGCGTCGCTCTGCGCCCAGATCGTCGCGCCCTATCCGCCGGCGGGCCGCATCGGCGTCGCGAGCCAGAGCGGCAATCTGGTCTCGTCGTTCCAGAATCTCGCCGTCGCGGCGGGGGTGGGGATCAGCCGTGCCGTCTCGCTCGGCAACTCGGCGCAGACGGGGCTCGCCGAGCTGCTCGAATACTTCGCGGTCGACGACGCGACGGACGTCGCCCTCTGTTATGTCGAGAGCGTCGGCGACGGCGAGCGCCTGCGGCGCGCGATCGAGCGGCTGACGAGGCGCAAGCCGCTCGTGCTCGTGAAGGGCGGTGCGCGATCGGAAGGGCAGCGCGCGGCGGCCTCCCATACCGGCGCGCTCGCGAGCGACGATCGCGTCTTCGACGGGCTCTGTCGGCAGCTCGGCGTCTTGCGCGCGCAGACGGTCGAGGAGGCGTTCGAATGGGCGGCCACGCTCGCGACCCAGCCGCTGCCGCGGGGGCGGCGGGTCGTCGTCTTCACCTCGGTCGGCGGCTGGGGCGTGCTCGCGGCGGACGCCTGCGCTGCGGCGGACCTCGAGCTCGTGCGGCTCCCGGACTCGATCCGCGAGGCGATCGACGCGCGCGTGCCGTCCCGCTGGAGTCGCGGCAATCCCATCGATCTCGCGGGCGGGGAGACGCGGGACACGATTCCGGAGGTGCTCGAAGCGGTCTGCGCGCATCCGGACGTCGACGCCGTCCTGCACCTCGGCATCGGCATCCAGTCGGCGACCGCGGCCTTCTTCCGCAGCGGCCCGTTCTTTCCCGACCACGGGCTCGCGCGCATGGCGGAGTTCCACGAAAAGCAGGATCGGCGTTATGCGCTCGCCGGCATCGAAGCCAGCCGGCGACACGCCAAGCCCGTTCTCTGCGCGAGCGAGCTCGTCGTCTCGAATCCGGAGAATCCGGGGCCCGCGGCCCTGCGTGAATCCGGCCGCCTCTGTCATCCGAGCGCCCATCGCGCCGTCGGGGCGCTCTCGGCCCTCGTGCGCTGGGCCGAGATCCGCGAACGGAACGCAGCGCGCTGAAGGGCCGTCGCGGCGAGACTCGCTCGGATCGGGACGGGGTCCCGAGTAGAGGGGCCAACCGTCCGGCGGCCTCCGGCGGTCGAGGCTGGCCGGGGAGAGCGGGCGACGAGCGGAGGCGGGGGCCAGAAAGCAAGCGGCCCGACGCGTCATGGACACGTCGGGCCTCCCTGGGAAGGGGATATCGGCTTGTTCTGAAGAGGGAGTGCCGTTTCGACCGCGTCGGTGGCAAGATTTTTTCAGGGGCGGCGTACTTTTTTTCGCGTATTCCATCAAGCTCTTGGAATTGAACGGGTTTTTTTTGACGGGAGGCTCGAGCCTATGACGCGCATTCTGGTCCTGACCGTGATTGGTCCTGATCGATCCGGCCTCGTCGAGGGGTTATCCCAGCGAATTGCAGCGCACGGCGGCAGCTGGGATGAGAGTCGCATGGCCCGGTTGGCGGGTCATTTTGCCGGTGTCGTCCAGATCCATCTGCCGGACGACCGCGCGCCGGGCCTGATCGCAGTGCTCCCCGAGCTCGCGAAGCAGGGGCTCTCCGTCGGTGTCGTCGATAGCGAGCCGCCGACAGCCCTTCCCGCAGTGGAGGCGAGCCTGCGGCTCGAGATCGTCGGCCAGGATCGCCCGGGCATCGTTCGGGATCTGTCCCGGGCGCTCGCGACCCTCTCCATCAACGTCCAGGATCTGTGGACGCGCGTCGAGAACGCGCCGATGTCCGGAGAGCGCCTCTTCCGGGCACGCGCCGAGCTCGCGCCGCCGCCGGGACTCGGCCGCGATGCGATCCGCCAGACGCTCGAACGCCTCGCCGGCGATTGGATGGTCGACGTGACTTTCGAAGAAGAACCGACACGCGACTGAGCCGCATCGACGCAATGGCCCGGCCGGATTGCGACGCCGCGAGCTCGAGCCCGCAATGAGCCCCTCTTCGACGCGGGCGGCGGATGCGGCGTCGGACACGGCGCCGGGCCCACCGGAGTTCCGCGGATCTCCGCGCTCCTCGTTCGTCCCGGAATTCCCCGCCGCTCCACCGCGATTCGAGAAAGAACGGAGCTGTTCGCGCTTCCATTGTTAGGCGGCACTGATACGATCGTCCGACATGCGAATCCAATTCGGTTCCTTCGAGCTCGACGACGAACGAGTGCTTCTGACCCGCGAAGGGCGCGCGATCGCACTGCGCCCGAAGGTCTTCGACCTGCTGCTGATCCTGGTGCGTCAGCGAGCGCGCGTCGTGCGACGCGAAGAGCTCTTCGAGCAGCTCTGGTCCTCGACTGCGGTCGGCTCGGGATCGCTTTCCGGCCTCGTGAACGAATTGCGCAGCGCGCTCGGCGAAAGCGGCCGCGGCCCGTCCTCGATCCGGACCGTCCATGCGCGCGGCTATCAATTCGTCGCCGCCGCGACCGCGGTCGAGCGGACGGCCGACGGTGCGACGGACGGTGCGACGGAAGATGTGACCGATGCTGGGACCGACGATGGGGCGGTCGCCGCGCGTGGCGTGGCCGTCGCCGAGCGGACGTCGCGGCTGGGCGAACGAGAGGCCGGTGGCGAGTGGCTGAGGGCCGTAGTCGTCGGAGAGCGGCGCGAGGGGACCACCGCAGCGCCCGGCGTGGATCCGAAGATCGGCCCGCACGCGTGGGTCGCCTGCCTGCCGGGCGGCGCCGATCGGTCCACCTGGCTGGCGGAGCGGGCGGTCGAGGCCCGCTCGGCCGGCTATCGACTCCGCCATGCGACGGCCCGCGGGGGAGGCGGCGACGAGGTCCGGGCCGCGACCGTGGGGCAACGCGGGATGCGCGGCAGCGCGGACGGACCGGAGAACGCGGCGGCCTCCCGACCGGTCGAGGCCTCGCCCATCGCGCTGCTCCTCGACGTCGCCGATCCGGCGGCCTGGCAGCGCGCCGGAGGATTGCGTCGTCTGCTCGATCTGCTCGGGCGAATGCCGGTCCTCGTCGTGGCGGCCATCGCCGCCTCGCCGGACGATCCCGTCATCCACGACCTGCTCGCGGGCGACGAGCGGATCGGCCGATTCGATGCCCCCGCCGCATGGGTGCCCGAGGTCTGTCGCCTCGGCGGTGCGCGACTCGATGCGGACTGCAGCGAAGACGAGCTGGCTGCGCTCTTGCGCACCCTGAGCGGGCTTGCCCTCGCCAGCGGTCCGTCGTTCGAGAGGGCGCTCCGGAAGCTGGGATTCGCCGCGGCTCGCCACGAGCCGATCCGCACCCTGCGTCGGGTCGAGTCATCGCAAGTGCGGGGACCCGCGGCGCGCCCCGTGAAGGCTCGGCCCGGATGAAGGGAAGTGCACATCTTCGCGGGGGGTCGGCGCCGCGCCCGCTCCGCCATCGCGTCGGGAACCGGAGGTCCGGCGCCGGGGTCCGTGAGCGCGGTCGCCCGTTCGGGCGAATCTCGATTCGAATCGGTGTCGCGCGGCATCGTCCGGGAGGACGCCTCGATCGCTTCGCAGGCGCCGCTCGATCGGATGGATCAGCGGATCGTTCGTTCGCTGGGAAGGGCGAGATTGGCATGGCACAACGGTTGCGTTTAAGCTCCGACCGGCTTCGATCCGCCGGCGAGACCGGTCGCGCTCTCCATCGATTCCAGGCCTTCGGATCCCCAACCTGCGAGGATGTCATGCTCGATCGACTCGATCGCCGGGATCGGCTTCGTCTGGTCGAGTTCGTCTGCTCGTTCGCCTGGGCGGATTTCGAGATCCAGCCCGAGGAGCGCGAGTTCATTGCGGGCTTGATCCGGCGTCTCGATCTCGACGTGGACGAGCGGCGTCAGGTCGACCAGTGGCTCGTCCGGCCGCCCCGGATCGAGAATCTCGATCCGACCTCGATTCCCGCCGGCCATCGCCGCCATTTCGTCGAGGCGATCGAAGGGCTGATCGCCGCGGACGGCAACGTCCAGGACGAAGAGCGGGATACCTTCGAGATCTTCAAGCAGCTGCTGGTCGGCTGAGTACGGGCCGCCCGCCGGTTCGTCAGCGCGGGGAGCGGCTGCGGGGCGGCAGCGGGATCAGCATCGAGGTCTCGTCGATGACCCGCTGATAGTCGATCCGGCGCTCCAGCGAGCGCTTCTCGATCAGCGGAATGCTGACCAGCAGGAACATGCCCGTCATGGCGAGGGGCGCGAGGACGGCGAGTTTCGCCCAGGCCGGATCCGCCGCGAGCCCGAACAGGAAGAAGCTCCACCAGACCAGGATCTCGCCGAGATAGTTCGGATGGCGCGAATAGCGCCAGAGGCCCGTGCGCAGCGTCTCGCCGGGGCGCTTCGGGCCGGTGGTGAAGGCGCGCAGCTGATCATCGGCGATCCATTCGAAGGCGATGCCGGCGAGGCCGACGAGCAGGGCGGCGAGATCGATCGGGCCGACCGGCCGACCGCCCTGGACGACGGCGGGATAGAGCGCCGCGAGCCCCGCGAAGACGATCACGGTCGGAAAGAAATGGATCCCGAGAAAGCTGATCGGCCAGTAGAAGCCGGGAGCGAGCTCGCGGAATCCGACATAGCGCCAGTCTTCGTGGTCGAGCCCCGTCCAGCCCCGGGCCCAGTTCCAGGTGAGGCGTGCGCCCCAGACGCCGACGACGAGGCCGACGCCGGCGAGCCGCAGCGCGGGGACCGAGGCGTCTGCGAGCGTCGCCCAGTACAGCACGATCGCGATCGGCACGACGCTCCAATAGGCATCGTAGAAGCTCGAATTGTCGTAGGCGAAGCTGAAGCCGAAGATCACGATCGTCGCCACCGCGTCGGCGGCGAAGGTCCGCCAGAGCGGATCTTCGATCGGAGCGAGCGCGAGCGTCGCGAAGCCCGCTGCCAGTGCGACCAGATACGAGAATCCGACGAGGCGCAGCGCCTGCGCCTTCGACCTGTCCGTCGAAATCCCCGTAGCATTGCCCGATCCGCTCATCCCGCTTCCCTCCGTCATTGAACGGTCATTGAACGCGCCGATCCCCGGTCCACCAGGCTTCGCGCAGCTTGAATTTCTGCAGCTTGCCCGTCGCCGTGCGCGGCAGCGATTCGACGCGCTCGATGCGCGACGGGCATTTGAAATGGGCGAGCCGCTCCCGGCAGAAGCGGACCAGCGCGGGCGCGTCGAACGCGATGCCCGCGCGCGGGACGACGAGCGCGAGCGGGGTCTCGCCCCATTTCGGATCGGGAACACCGATCACGGCGCATTCGAGCACGTCCGGATGCTGGTAGAGGCAATCCTCGATCTCCGAGCTGCTGATGTTCTCGCCGCCGGAGATGATCACGTCCTTCTTGCGATCGACGATGTGGACGTTCTCGAGGGCGTCCCAGACCGCGAGGTCGCCGGTATGGAACCAGCCGTCCTGGAGCGCGGCGGCCGTCTGGTCCGGCTGGTCGAAGTAGCCGGCGAAGACGACGTTCGAGCGCGCACAGACCTCGCCGATCGCGACGCCGTCGCGCGGGACCGGCAGGCCGTCCTCGCCGAGCACCGCGCTCTCGACGCCGATGCCCGAGATGCCGGCGCGCGCGCGCCGCGCCCCGTC
>CAUJGH010000665.1 GCA_963169575.1 Myxococcota bacterium
TCTTCTTGATGCGCTCGACGGAAGCATTGGACATCGATCAAAGACCTTTCCTGGTACCAGTTCTGTTCGTGCTGGTTCGAATCGCCGATTTGTTCGGCAGGGGTACACTGAATTCGATCTGATTCGGCGTGACACGCGAAGGTGTCTTTGCGTGCTGCCGGGTTCGAGACGCGCGCATTCTAGACAGCGTGTCGAATGCCAGCAAGACGTGGTGTGCCTTCTCTATCGGCCATGAAATTTCGCGCAGAAAATGATTTCGGGAGCGACCGGCGCCGTTACGATGGGCCGTCGGGCATGCGATTCGGAGGGGGCGCGGTGAGGATCATCGCGGGTCGCTTGCGCGGCCGGACATTGGGAGCGGTTCCGAAAGGTGTGCGGCCGACGACCGACCGGGTTCGGGAGTCGTTGTTCTCGGTGCTCGGTTCCGTCGAGGGCATGCGGGTGCTCGATCTCTGTGCGGGAACGGGAGCGCTCGGGATCGAAGCTTTTTCCCGTGGGGCTGCGGCCGTCGTCTGGATCGAACGGTCGAAGCCGGTCGCCCGCGCGCTGGCGGCGGGTCTCGCCGATCTCGGGATCGTGCTCGGGCAAGAACATGGTCTGATCGTCGCCGACGCGCAGTCCGTCCTGGAACGATGGCAGGCGGGGGGGCAGGGCGTCTTCGACCTCGTCTTCTTCGACCCGCCCTATGCGTCCGAACAGCGGGACGCGATCCTCGCGGCCCTCTTCGCCTCTTCCGTCGTCGGACCGGAGACGATGGTGGTCGTCGAGGGGGCGAGGCGTCATCCTCTGCCGGCCATCGGCGGCGCGCGCGTCGTCGACGAGCGGCGTTATGGCGACACGGTCCTGACCTGGCTCGCGCGGGCCCGGGCGGGGGGAGGCTCTTGAGCGCATGACTGGTGGATCTGGCAAGCGGAGGGTGGCCCTGTTTCCGGCCAGCTTCGACCCGATCACGAACGGACACCTCGACCTGATCCAGCGCAGCCGCGCGATCTTCGACGAGATCGTCCTGGCGCTGGCGCGGAACGTCTCGAAGACCGCCGCTTTCAGCACCGAGGAACGCCTGGCGATCCTCACGGAAGTCACGAAGGACATGGAGGACGTATCGGTCCAGGTCTTCGACGGTCTCGTCGTCCATTACGCCCAGCAGATCGGTGCGACGGCCATCATCCGCGGTCTGCGCGCCATCGCGGATTTCGAATACGAGTTCGAGATGGCGCTCATGAACAAGCATCTCGCCCCCGACGTCGAGATCGTCTTCTTCATGACCAGCCAGGAGTATCTCTACGTCAGCTCGTCGCGGCTGAAGGAGCTCGTCCGATTCGGAGCGAGCATCGACGAGTTCGTCCCGCGCGTCGTCGCCGAAGCGCTCGAGCGGAAGCTCCGCGATTCGCGATGAGTGCGCGTCGCAGCGTGCGCCCCGCCGCTGCGACGGCGTCCCGGCTCGGGGTCGGAAAGGCGCGGGTCGCCCCGATCCGGTTCGGGACGAGCGGTTGGCGCGGTGTCCTGGGCGAAGAGGTCACGTTCCCCCGTCTGCGCGTGCTGGCCCGTGCCGTCGCGGCCTGGATCGGCGAAGAAGCGCACGGCCGCCGCGTGCTGATCGGTTGGGATGCGCGCTTTGCGAGTCGCGCGATGGCCGAGATGGCGGCGTCGGTCCTCCACGCAGAGGGTCTGGTTCCGACGCTCTCGTCCGAGTTCTGTCCGACGCCGGCGGTGACCCATGCGCTCGCGCAGGGCCGCTTCGCCGCCGGGCTCGTCTTCACCGCCAGTCACAACCCGCCTGCCGATCACGGTCTCAAGGTCTTCGATCGCTCGGGTGCACCGATCGGCGATCGCGCCGCGCGCCGCATCGAGTCGCTCGCGGCTCGGCGACCGCACGACCGGGCGGCACCGCCCCGGCCGCGCGCGCTGCGAACGGTTTCCCTCGCGGAAGGCTATCGCGCGGACCTCGCGGCCCGGCTCGATCGCGCGGCGCTGGGGCGTGCGGGCTTGACGCTCCACTGCGATGCGATGCACGGCGCGGCGACGGGCTACCTGGATGCGCTGATGCGCGAGCTCGGTGTGGGCGTCGAGACGTTGCGGGCGCAGACCGACCCGGGCTTCGGTGGGCAGGCTCCGGATCCGATCCCCGAGCGGCTCGGGGATTTGATGGCCCGCCTGGGCGCGCGTCCGGTCGGCGCGCCGGGGCTCGCATTCGGCATCGCCCACGACGGCGATGGCGATCGCGTCGCGATCGTCGACGGGCGCGGTCGGCTGCTGAGCGAGACGCAGGTCCTGGCCCTGCTCGTCGATCATCTCGCAGCGACGCGACGGATCGCGCGAGGTGTCGCGATCGGTGCTGCGACGGGCTCGCTCGTCGAGCGCGTCGCCCGCGCCCATGGCCTGCCCCTCCAGCGTCATCCGATCGGGTTCAAGCATCTCGCGGCGGCGCTGGTCGACGGCCGAGCGGACGTCGCCGGAGACGAGTCGGGCGGATTCGCCTGGGCGGCGATGGGGCCCGACAAGGACGGAATCCTCGCCGGTGCGCTGCTCGCCGAGCGGGTCGCGCAAACGGGAGAGCCCCTCGAAGTCCAGCTCGAGCGCCTCGAAGCCCGATTCGGCGGATCGGCCTGTGGCCGCATCGCGCTGATCGCCACGCCTGCGCTCGTCGCCGGCATCGAGCGATTGGCACTGCGAACCCCGGCGCGGATCGATCGCAGTCGCGTCGTCGCCGTCGATGCGGTCGGCGGCGTCCGATTCACGCTCGACGACGGCGGGTTCCTGATGCTCCGGGCGTCCGGGACCGAGCCACTCGTGCGCGTGTATGCCGAAGCGCCCGAATCCGGGCAGCTCCTGCGCAGGCTGCGCGAAGGGGTCCAGCTGGCCCGCCGCGCCGGGCGGTGATTCGACCGCAAGAAGGGCGCGACGAGGGCCCGCGAATTGGCTCCGCCGGTCCTCAATCGTTACCGTAGGGCCGTCCGAGCCGGCGCCTGAAGACGCCGGATTCATCGCCTGTGCTTTCGGAGGAGCGTGCTGCATGGATTCGCGTCGCATCCTGCTCGCGATCACGGGTGGGATTGCCGCCTACAAGGCCCCCGAGCTTCTGCGTGCCCTGCGCAAGCGGGGGCATGAGGTGCGCTGTGCACTGACGCCCGAAGCGGAGCGCTTCGTCTCGCCGCTCGTGTTGCAGAGTCTCTCGGGGCGCACGGTGCGCCGGGACCTCTTCGATGCGGGCGAGGAGGGCGAGATCGACCATATCGGGCTCGCCGACTGGGCCGAGCTCGTCCTGGTCGCCCCTGCGACGGCCAACCTGATGGCGAAGATGGCCCACGGCCTCGCCGACGATCTGGTGTCCACGGTCCTGCTCGCGACGCGGGCGCCCGTACTGATCGCGCCCGCGATGAACGTCCACATGTGGAGCCATCCGGCGACCCAGACCAACCTCGCGATCCTGCGCTCGCGCGGAGTGGATTGCATCGGGCCCGAGGCGGGCGAGCTGGCTTGCGGCTGGGAGGGGCTCGGACGCATGAGCGATCCGGCGACGATCGCCGCCGCGGCCGAGGCGCGGTTGACGCCGAAGTCGCTGGCGGGAGAGCGGGTCCTCGTGACGGCGGGCGGAACCGCGGAGCCGATCGACCGGGTCCGCACGATCACGAACCGTTCTTCGGGCAAGATGGGCTTCGCGATCGCTGCGGAGGCGGCGCGGCGCGGCGCGGAGGTCGTACTCGTCGCGGGGGCGACATCGCTCGAGACGCCTTGGGGTGTGCGGCGTGTCGACGCGCCGAGTGCGCTCGCGATGCGGGACGCGGTCCTCGCCGAGTTCGAGGCGGCTTCGATCGTGATCAAGGCGGCGGCAGTCGCCGATTTTCGGCCGGAGGCGCCGTCGGACCGCAAATTGAAGAAGGAAGACCTCCCGGAATCGGGCCGCCTGCAGCTCGAGCTCGTCCAGAACCCGGACATCCTCGCCGAGATCTGCCGGATCAAGGGCGCCCGGACCGTCGTCGGCTTCGCGGCCGAGAGCCACGACGTCGTCGCTGCCGCCCAGCGCAAGCTCGCCCGCAAGGGCTGCGACCTGATCGTCGCCAACGACATCTCCCGGGAGGACTCGGGCTTCGAGGTCGACCGCAATGCGGTGCTCTTCGTCTGGCCCGACCAACAGGTCGAGGAGCTTCCGCTGCTGGAAAAATCGGGCGTCGCCGCCCAGCTGCTCGATCGTATCGAGAAGCTGCGGGCGAAGAGATGAATCGCGCGCGCCGCGTTTCGCCTGGCGGAAGTGCCCTGCCGTTCGCGCTCCTCTCGATCTTGCTGGCGTTGTTCGCTCTCGGTGCGGCGCTCCCGGGTGCTGCGCGGTCGGGCGAGATCCTGCTGGTCGAGATCGATGGCTCGATCAATCCGGCGAGCGCGGACTACCTGATCGGCGCGATCCGGCGCGCCGAGGAGACGGGGGCCGAAGCCGTCCTGATCGAGCTCGATACGCCGGGCGGGCTCGTCTCGTCGACCCAGGACATCATCCAGGCGATGCTGAATGCGTCGGTGCCGACGATCGTGTTCGTCAGTCCGCGCGGGGCGACGGCGACCTCGGCCGGCACCTTCATCACGCTCGCGGCCAACGTCGCGGCGATGATGCCCGGAACGAGCATCGGCGCGGCCCATCCCGTCAGCCTCTTCGGCGGGAGCCCGCCGCCGGCGGGCGAGGGGGAAGACGGTAAGTCCGCTGCCCAGGACGTGGTCGGTCAGAAGATGGAGAACTATCTCGCGGCCTACGTCGAGTCGATCGCGAACCAGCGCAATCGCAACGTCGAATGGGCGAAAGAAGCCGTTCGGACCTCCCAGGCGGTGACCTCGGAGAAGGCGCTCGAGCTGGGCGTGATCGATCTCGTCGCGAACAGCCGGGCGGATCTGCTCGAAGCGATCGACGGCCGGGAGGTCGACGTCGACGGCGAGAAGCGCAAGCTCGCGCTCGCCGGAAGCGTCGTCGTTCCGGTGGAGCAGACCCTGGTTCAGGCGATCTTCGATTTCCTGACCGACCCGAATCTCGCCTTCATCCTCTTCGCGATCGGGGCGGCGGGGCTCTACATGGAGTTCCAGAGCCCGGGGTTGATCCTGCCGGGCGCAGTCGGCGTCGTCTGTCTCGTCCTGCTCGGCTTCTCGCTGCAGGTCCTGCCTTTTTCGTGGATCGGCGCGGTGCTCGTGCTGGTCGGCGTCGCGCTGCTCGTCGCCGAGATCTTCGTGGTGTCGTTCGGACTGCTCTTCGTCTCGGGCATCGCGTGTTTCCTGATCGGCGGCACGATGGTCTTCGATCGGCCGGAGGTCTCGGATCTGACGGTCTCGTTCTGGGAAGTGCTGGTGCCGATCGCGGCAGCGCTCTCCACGATGGGGGCGATCGTCGCCGTGAGCCTCGGGCGCAGCTTCCTCTCGAAGCAGACGGCGGGCGTGGACGAGATGATCGGACTCGTCGGCCGGGTCGAAGCCGCGATCGATCCGGCGTCCTCGAAGCGGGGCAAGATCTTCGTGCGCGGCGAGTATTGGAATGCGGAGTCGGACGAGGCGATCGCGCCCGGC
>CAUJGH010000666.1 GCA_963169575.1 Myxococcota bacterium
CCCGCGCGTCCTCGACGATCTCGTCGCGCCCCTCTTCTCCTACGTCGGCGACATCCAGGGCCTCACGCCGCCGACGGCAGACGTCGCGACCCTCGGCCCCGACCAGCCGATCTTCAGCTGGGCGCCCGGCTTCGCGATCGCGCCGGCCGAGACGGTCGAGTTCTCCTTCGCCATCGAGGTCGAGGGGACCGTCCAGCCCGAGCAGATCCTCGAGAATACGGCCCAGGCCGACTGGACCTCGCTCCCACTGCAGACGACGGCGCTGAATCCGGCGGGCACGATCGGGCTGAACGGCGCCGTCGACGGCATGCGGGGCGGTGCGCTCCCGAACGCGGCCGATCCGCTCAACGACTACGAAGCCGAGGCGACCGCGGACATCCCCGTTCGCGCGGTGGCCGTCGACAAGAGCGATCTGCTCCCGCTCGTCGCCCCCGAGATCGGCGCCCATAAATCGTTCCAGATCGAGATCCAGCTGCCGGAGGGCACGACGCAGGGCGTCGCCGTCGCGGATGCGCTCGATACCGGCAGCGTCGGCTACGTGCTCGAGCACGACGCGACCTACGACATCACGTACGAGTTCGTCGGCATCACGACGATCAATGGGCTCGCCCCAGACGAATCCGCGTTCACGGCTCCGCCTCCGATCGACGAGACGACCGGGACCGCGAACTGGACGATCGGAACGGTCGTGACGGCCTCCGAGGACGATCTCGCGGCGATGGCCCTCTCGCCGGCGATCCGGATCCGTTATTTCGCGCGTGTGAACAACGATCTCGCGACCAACGTCGGCGAGACGCTCCAGAACACGGCGACCGTCTCCTCGCTCCACGGTCAGACGGGCCTCCCGACGACGGTGCTCGACGCGACCAACGTCGCGACCGTGATCGAGAGCGCGCTGACGGCGACGAAGACCCTCTCGAACGTGACGGCCGGCAAGCAGCCGACCGATCCGCCGGCGTTCCAGGACGTCCTGCAATACGTCGTGCAGGTCGTGAACGGCGGCAACGCGACGGCCTGGGACGTCAACCTCGTCGATACGCTGCCCACCGAGGTCCGGCTCTTCGCCGGCTCCACGCCGACCGCCGCGATCGACGCCGTCCCGGTCGCGGGCTTCGTCGCGACGCCGACGGGCGGACCTGCGGGCCCCCTCGTCTGGGGCCGCGCGAACGGCGATGGCTCGCTCGATCTGCCGCCGGGGAGCTTCCTCGAGCTGACCTATCAGGTCGAGGTCTCGACGCCGCCGGTCGACGGCGCGGATCTTTCCAACAGCGTCTGGATCGACTGGACCTCCCTCGACGTCGATCCCGGGAGTCTCTTCGAGCGAACCGGTGCGGGCTGTCCGACCATCACGCCGCCCAACGACTACTGCTACGGACCGGCAGTCGCGACCGGGACCGTCGATCCGGCGCCGGCGGCCTCTCCCGTCGTGAAGGCGACGACCCAGGCGACCGCGGCGGTCGGCGAGGTCTTCACCTACCAGATCACCGTCCCCGAGACGCCCTACGCGTTCCCGGCCTACGACGTCCGCATCTACGACGACCTGACGGCCTCGGCGGCGGACCTGCGCTTCCTCTCCGTCACGAAGATCTCGGGCTCGGCGCCCTGGACCCCGGCCAATACCGGGACCCCGACGAACCTCGTGCTCGAGGATGCGTCGGTCGGCATCGACATCCCGGCCGGCGAGCAGGTCGTGCTCGAGATCTCGGTCGTCCTCGAGGACACCCCGACCAACGTCACGGGCCTCTCCTTCACGAATGCCGCCAACTACGTCTACAACTACGTCGACGGCAATCTCGCGAGCCAGCGCATGGGCGCTGCCGGGACCTCGGGAGCGATGACGATCGTCGGCCCCGACACGGTCACCCTCGAGAAGAGCGGTCCGCCCTCGATGACGCTCGGCGTCCCGGCGACCTTCACCCTGAACGTCCAGAACACCGGCACCGGCGCCGCCTGGAACCTCTCGCTCCTCGACCGCCTGCCGAACGCCGCGGCCGCCGGAACCTGCGATGCTCCGGCCTCGGCCTTCACGGCCCAGGTCTTCGCCGCCGACGGCACGACCCCCGTCTCTGCGCCGCTCGTCTCCGGGACCGATTTCAGCGTCACGAGCCGCGGCGAGCCCGACTGCGACTTCACCGCCGCGATGCTGACCCCCGCGACGACCGTCGGCCCGAGCGAGCGCCTGATCCTCACCTATCAGACCGTGCTCGATGCCGACAGCCAGGAAGGCCAGACGCTCACCAACGTCGCCGGCGCGGTCGGCTGGTTCAGCGCCGACGGCAGCATCCCCGAGACCGCCGACGACCGCCGCGCGTTCACCCGCGTCGTCACCGATGGCACCGTCGGCACCCTCGACCACGAGGACGCCTACACGACGACCGTCGAGCTTCCGCTCTACCGTTTCGAGAAGACCGTCGTCAACGTGACGACGAGCCAGGATCCGGCGACGACGGCCAGCCCGGGCGATGTCCTGCGCTACCGGCTGCGGATCGAGAACCTCCGGAACGCGCCGCTCACCGATCTCTCGATCGTCGACGAGCTCGACCGCCTCAACACGCCGCCCGCCTTCGCCGCCGGCAGCCTGACGCTGACGAGCGTGCCGGCCGGCGCCGACATCGCGAACACCGACCCGAGTGGCGGCGCCGCGGGAACGGGCCTGCTCGACGTCCGCAACCTCTCGCTCCCCGCCATGTCGAGCCTCGACGTCGAGTTCGAGGTGACCCTCGCGCCGGTGCTCGCGAACGCGAGCCTCGTCGCGAACCAGTCGCAGCTCTCGACGGGCGGCGTCCTCTTCGCGCAGAGCGACGATCCGAACGTCAATGGCCAGGCCGATCCCGGCGTCGCCGGCGACGAGGATCCGACGCAGATCCAGATCGTGTCGGCGCCGCTCTTCCGGGTCGAGAAGATCTCGGACGACGTGACCCTCGATCCGGCCCTCCTGCTCGCCGGCGAGACGCTCCGCTACACGATCACGGTCCAGAACATCGGCAGCGACAACGCGACGATGACGGCGCTGCGCGACGCCGTTCCGGTCAATACCGCCTACGTCCCCGGCAGCACGACCCTGAACGGCATCGCCCAGCCCGACGGCCCGGGCGGGACGTCGCCCCTCGCCCAGCCGACGGGCATGCTGATCTCGGCGCCCGAGAACATGGTCGCGGGCGTCATGCGCGC
>CAUJGH010000667.1 GCA_963169575.1 Myxococcota bacterium
GAGCGCGCGCGGCTCTCGGCTTCCACGACGAGACCCCGGGCCGCGAGGAACTCGCGCACCATCTCGGCCAGGGCCTCGTCGTCGTCGATGATGAGAACGCGGGTCGTCAATCAGCTTCCATTCGCCGTCTGCGCATCACCATCGCGGGGGGAGCCGTGCCAGGGACCTCCGTGGCCTCCTTGGCGAATGGGGCCGAAGGGCCCGTGACGCCGATGCGCGCGGAAGGTCTCGATCCGGGCGATCAGCTGCTGCCTCTGCTCGGGGTCGAGAACTTCGAGGGCATCGGCGAGATGCGCGGTCATCGTTTCGCTCAGCGCCTGCGCACGGGCGAGGTGCTCCTGGCGCAGCATCTCGAGCGCGTCGCGGTCGACGGGTTCGGCGGTGACCGCGGCGCGCAGGGCCGCGAGGTCGTCGATGCGCTGTTCGTGCTGCGATTCGAAGAGGGCGCGGGCCTCCTCGCCGATCGCGCGAATGCGCTCGGCCTGCGCGTCGCTCGCATCGAGCTCGGCGAGCAGGTGGTCGAGGATGCGGTCGGTGGGGTGATGCCAGGTCTCGGCGCCGCCGCGGGGCGGGCCGTGACCGGCGGAAACGCGGTGGGCGAAGAGCATCAGGGCCAGCGTCATGCCGAGCAGCGTGAAGGGCCACCAGAAGAGGGGCCGCCGCAGGAAGGGACGCACGTTCGATCCGTCGCGCTCGTGTTCGTTCATCGGATTCTTCTCCTCGTCGGGGCATCGGACGACCGCTGCCCCCGGTTCGGGACGCAGGCGAAGGCTAGGCCGAGCATCTCTCCCGAACGTCGAGCGAATGTAAAGTCATGTAAAGCCCGGCGCGTCCGGCCAGCGGGAATGGACGAGGCGACCGCCGCAGAAGACTGCCGCGACGCGCTCGCTCGAGAGCGTTTCACGAGCGCTCGCCCACGGCGCGTCGAGCAGGCAGAGATCCGCGGCTCGTCCGACCGCGATGCCCGCGCCGACGGCCGGACGGCTGGCGGCGCCCGCTTCGAGCCGCTCGGGGGCGAAGAGCGCGAGCGCCTCTTCGGGGGAGAGGCGCTGATCGGGGCCGATCGGAGCTCCCGTCCGCGTCGTGCGGTCGACGGCTGCGCGCATCGCGAGCCAGGGATCGGCCGCACCGTAGGGTGCGTCGGTTCCCGCCGCGAGCGGCACGCCCGCGTCGAGCCAGGCGCGCAGGCGATGGAGATGGGGCACGTCGTCGGCAGCGACCTCGCGCCGATGATCGTCGCCGCGCTCGAAGGCGAAATTCGGCTGGGTCACGACGCGGATTCCGAGTCGCCGCGCCGCCGCGATCGCCTCGGGCGGCGCGATCGAGGCGTGCTCGAGGCGATCGCGCGGAGAGGCGCCGGCAGCCTCGAGGGCGGCGAGCGCGAAATGGATCTCGACCCGCGTCACGCAGTGGAACGCACAGCCGCGCTGGGCGGCATGCGCTTCCGCGATCGCTTCGACGAGCGTGTCGAAGGGCGGGAGCGCGGGCTCGTCGAGCAGCAGCTTGCGTGCGTCGACCGCGAGCCGCGCATCGGAATCGGAGGACCGCGCGAGCGCGGCGAGGGACGGATCGCCCATCAGCCGAACGCGCTGGGGGATCCATCCGCGCTGCTGGGCGGCGCGAAAGACCTCGGCCTGGGCGCGGTCGTTCGTCGGTGTCGCGTCCGTGAAGCTCGTGATCCCGACACGCGCGAGCGCGCGCGCGGCGGCCGCGAGATCGGGGAGCGCGCTCTCGGCGAGCCGCGCGCGCAGCCAGGCATCCGCGCGAAAGAGCCGTCCCGTCGCGCGCCCCGCGTCGTCGCGCTCGATCTCGGGCAGGGCCGCGCCGCTTCGATCGGCGCCGGCCGCGTCGAGACCCAGCTTCTCGATCGCCGGCGAATTCAGGAACCAGAGGACGCCGCTGCGATGCTGGATCCGAATCGGCACCGCAGGCCCGAGCGCATCGAGGCGCGCGCGGTCGAGCGGCCCGGCGACCGACTCGAAATAGCCCGTTCCGCGCAACCAGCCGCCGCGCACCGGCGCCGACCGCAGCGCGCGGGCGAGGGCGTCGGCGCTCGCGACTCGAGGCGGTCCGCAATCGATCGAGGCCAGCGCGGCGGCGAGCGCGAAGAAATGAAGATGGTGGTCGTGGAGTCCGCGGATCAAGGCGCCGCCGGCTGCGTCGAGGCAGGGCTCTCCGATCTGCGGCTCGAGCCGGGGAGCGATCGCGTCGATGCAGCCCGCGCCGAGGCGAACGTCGCGTCGCGCGCCCGCGACCTCCGCCCCGCGGATCAGCACGCGCGCGTCCAGGCGGCGATGCGCTCGGCATCCGGCGGAGCGAGGGCTGGCGCGGAGCCGCGCGGCGTTCGGGCGCGCGGGGCGGCGACGGGAATCCAGGCGTGGCCGTCGTGAACCCGCCAGGCGCCGTCGAGGCAGGCGAGCGGAAGTGTCGCGGCGCTCGCGATGGAGCCCGTCCCGGCGCCGGCGGCCGGTTGGGCGGCGGGTGCGTCGGCGCCGGCGGGGGCGGACGAAGTCCCGGCCAGGGCGGCGTAGGCGGCTACGTCGGCGAGCGAGAGGGCGAGCAGGCCGCCGCGCCCCTGCGCGCGGAGGGCGAGGATCGCGACGGCGGCAGTCAGGCCGGTCAGCGGATCGGCGATCGCATCGGCGCAGAAGCGCGGAGTCGTCGATCCGCCGAGGGGGTCGAAGGCGAGGCCCGCGGCGACGGCGGCATCGTCGCCGAAGGCGATCCATTCATGCTCGCGGCCGTAGCCGGTGATCGAAGCCCAGAGACGGCCGGGCCGCCGCGCGAGCCAGGCGCGGGCGTCGATCCCGAGCTGCGCGAGCGCGCGCGGGCGATTGCTCTCGAGGACGACGTCCGCGCTCTCGAGCAGCGCGAGAAAGAGCGCGCGGTCGTTCGTCGTCATGAGGTCGAGGGCACAGCCTCGTTTGTCGCCGTTCATCAGGTCGAAGAAGCGGGCCTCGCCGGCGCGCGCGCCATCCGGGCGCTTCGGGCTTTCGATCTTCAGGACGTCGGCGCCGGCCTGCGCGAGCAAGGCGCCGGCGAGCGGTCCGGCCCAGAGGTTCGAGAGATCGAGGACGCGCAACCCTCCGAGCGCGTTCGCGCGTCGCACGTCGCGCGCGCCCTGCAGCGAGGACTCGAAAGCGCCCGCGGTCGGCGGCGGGGCCTCGGTCGGATGCTCGAGTCGGAACGGGACCACCGCCGGGCAGGGGGGTTCCGGAGCGGCTTCGGCGACGGCGAGGCCGATCTCGCGGCCGCGCAGGGCGAGCGGGGCAGCCGCGCGGACCGCGAGCGCGCGTGCGATCGCGCGCCATGCGCGCTCGCGATCGCTCGCCGGAGCGGCGAGCGCGGAGGGGACCGCGCCCTCGAGCCAGGCGGGCACGAGCGACCAATCGTCGTCGCGCGGGAGATGGACGGCGAGCCAGCCCGCACGCGTCGGCAACAGACGCGCACTTCCGCCGCAGGAGATCCGGCCCCGGCGCACGAGTCCGAATAACGCGGCGCGCTCCGCGAGCAGCGCGGGCGCGTCGAGCGCGTCGAAGCCGCATGCGGGGGCGAGCCGATCGAGGGCCCGGCCCAGGCCGCGCGCGGCGCTCGCGAGCGCGCCGATCGCGAAGCCCGGCGCGCCTTCGGCGTCCCCGGTCAACGCCATCGCCCCCGAGCAGGCCCATTCGACGGCGGGCGGCGTCGGCTCGGCGTCTTCGGCGATGCGCAGATCGACGCCGAGGCCGTGCAGCAAGGTGTTGCCGAAGCGGGCGGCCGGATCCGCGAAGGCCCGGGCAGCCGCCTCCGAAGCCGCGGAAGAGGCCGCTTCGGCGCCCTGCTTCGAGCGCGCGGGCGGGGGACCGGGGCAGGCGGGGAGGCGGGCTCGGGGCGGTCTTTGCATGGGGATCTCGCGGCGCGCCGACGTTAGCATTCGAGCAGTGGAATCCGTATTCTCGCCCGGCCCGTGAAGCGGGCGATCCGCGCCTCGATCCCCGTGTCCTTTCGGACCATCGATCCCGGTCGACCCCGACGGCGGTCCGCCGGGTGCGCGAATCGCGGCCCCCGCGCGGCAGGCTCGACGAGCATGAGTACGAGCACGAGGAGAGAGAGACGAGATGTCGGTACTGAAGGCAGGGACGCGGTTCAAGAGCGCGGTTTGTGCATCGCAGATCATGGTGGTCAAGGCGCCGGCGCGGGACGTGACGCTGACGTGTGGCGGCGTGCCGGTCGTCGAGCTCGCGGCGCCCGACGCGGCGGGCGGTTCGATCGATCCGGCCCACAAGCAGGGCACCCAGATGGGCAAGCGCTATACGAACGCCGCCGCCGACGTCGAGCTCCTCTGCACCAAGCCGGGCGAGGGCGGCCTCGCCGTCGACGGTGAAGCGCTCGTGGTCAAGGGCGCCAAGCCGCTTCCGTCCTCCGACTAGCGTCTTCCGACGCGTGTCTGCGATGCGCTCGTTCGAGGCCGAACCCGCGACTCCGCAATCCAGCGACCCGGTGAACGAATCATGAACCTGATGATGATCCTCGAGATGGCGGCCGGGGCGATGGGCGACCGGGTCGCTTTCCAGAACGGCGAAGATCGGCTGACCTATCAGCAGCTCTTCGACGCGGCGGGCGCCCTCGCCGCCGCGCTCGACGACGGCCGGACGCGCCATCTCGCGATGCTCGACGTCTCGACGCTGGCGCTGCCGATCGGGGTCTTCGGGGCTTCCTGGGCCGGCATCCCCTTCGCGCCCCTGAACTATCGCCTCACCGATCCCGAGCTCGACGCCCTGATCGCCCAGCTGAACCCGGGTTGCCTCGTGACCGACGCCGCGCGCGCCGCGCGGCTCGGAGCGAAGCTCGTGCCGACGGCGAACGGCGAGTACGTCTCGGTCGGTACGCGAGAGGCGCTCCTCGAGACGACCCGCGCCCCGGGCGCCCGGCTGCGGGAGACGCCCTGGTCGATGGATCCCGACGAGACCGCGATCCTGCTCTTCACGAGCGGCACGACCGGTGCGCCCAAGGCCGCCGTCCTGCGCCAGAAGCATCTGGTCTCCTACGTCCTCGGGACCGTCGAATTCATGAGCGCCGACGAGGCGGATGCCTCGCTCAACTGCGTGCCGCCCTATCACGTCGCCGGCATGGCGGCGATCGCGAGCTCGGTCTATTCGGGCCGCCGCGTCGTCCAGCTCGCGAATTTCAGCGCCGAGACCTGGCTCGAGACGGCGCGCCGCGAGGCGATCACGCATGCCTTCGTCGTGCCGACGATGCTCGCCCGCATCGTCGATGCGCTGGCGGGCCAGTCCGACGCGGGGCTGCCGTCGCTGCGGGCGCTCTCGTACGGCGGTGGCAAGATGCCGCTCTCGGTGATCGAGAAGGCGATGAAGCTCTTCCCGCAGACGGATTTCACGAACGCCTACGGCCTGACCGAGACCAGCTCGACCATCGCGTTGCTCGGCCCGCAGGACCATCGCGAGGCCTTCGCGAGCGCCGACGAGAAGGCGAGAAAGCGGCTCGTCTCGGTCGGCCAGCCGCTGCCGACGGTCGAGGTCAAGGTCTGCGACGCGGAGACGGGCGAGGCGCTGCCGCCCGGCGAGCACGGCCTGATCCACGTCCGCGGCGAGCAGGTCTCGGGCGAATATCGCGGTCGCGGCTCGCTGCTCGATGCCGACGGCTGGTTCAATACCCGCGATGGCGGCTACCTCGACGAGGCCGGCTTCCTCTTCCTCGAGGGCCGCATGGACGACGTCATCGTCCGCGGCGGCGAGAACATGTCGCCGGGCGAGATCGAGGACGTGTTGCTGACCCACGCGGGCGTGATCGACGCCTGCGTCGTCGGCGTCCCGGACGAGCAATGGGGCGAGGCGGTGGCGGCGGTCGTCGTGCTCTCGCCGAGCGCGGCGCAGTCCGGGGCCGGAAAGGCGAGCGTGGCCGAGCTCCAGCAATGGGTGAAGGATCGGCTGCGATCCTCCCGCATGCCCGAGCGAATCGAGTTCTGGACCGAGCTTCCGTATACGGAGACCGGCAAGCTGCTGCGCCGCAAGGTGCGCGAGGCCTTGCGGGAGACGAGTTGAGGGCC
>CAUJGH010000668.1 GCA_963169575.1 Myxococcota bacterium
GCCGTCCGCTGCGCGCTCTCGCGGGATCCAGACGGCGACACCGTGTCGCGGCGGCAGCGACTCGGCAAGGGTCCGGCTCTCGTCGAGCGCATCGATCGTCGTGAGGAAGGCTTCGGCGGTCGCCCCGAACTCGGAAACCAGGAACCCGCGAGCGGGTCCGAGCGCGAGATCGGCGAGGTGTCCGAAGCCGATCGTGACCCGGGGCATGAAGTGCTGGTCGAGCAGGGCCGGGAGATCCGTCGGCGCTGCGGCCACGCCGCCATCCTCGCCAGCGATCGGCGCTTCGGCGAACGCGGGCAGGCTCGTCCAGCTCTCGGGCAGGACCTGCCAGAGCTCGGCCAGCTTCTCGTGCGTCTCGTCCGAGATCGTGAGGGGGCCGCCCGCGAGGCGATCCGCGAAGAGGACGAGGCCGTCGGGCGCGAGGCGTGCCGCGAGGCGATGCAGGATGGCGTCGGAGGCCGGCTGCCCGAAGAGCGCATCGCAGAGCAGGAGCGCGTGCACCGGGTCCGGCGGTGCGGCGGCGAGATCGTCCCAGCTTCGGATCGTGATCGATCCCGCGAGATCCGCCGCATCGATGGCCTCGCGTCTCGCCGGGGCGCCGTCGTCTTCCGCATCGATCACTTCGATCGACAGGCTGCCGACACCGAGCGCATCGAGGGCCCGTGCGAGATCGAGCTCGGCTTCGATCGAGGCGCCGCCGAGGCTCAGGATTCGAAGCGGGCTCGGCATCGGGGCGGCGGGTCGATCGACGAGCTGCTGGGCCAGGAATCCAGCGAGGTCGGTCTCGTCTCCGAGCAGACCGCGCAGCTTCTCGCTTCGCCATGCGGAGAATGCGGGCGGGAGCGCAGCGGGCCGAGTCCAGGGGAGGGCCGCTTGGAGCTCGGCGGGCGCATCGGCTTCCGAATCGGCCGAGCCTTCGGCGGGGCGCGCCTCCGGAACCACCGCATCGGCAGCGACGGTCGCTTCGACGTCGGCCGAGGCGAGCGGGAGAGGGAGATTCGGGCTCGTTCGGGCGACGGGGCGACCGATCGCGTCTTCGATCCGGGCGAGGGTGGCCGAGAGGCTCGCGATCCGGGCGTCGCGGCGCCCGATCTTCTGATCGAGTTCGCCCTGGGCGAGGCGGCTGCGTTCGAGCTCGGCCTCGAGCAGCTCGTGTCGATGGCGGGCCTGCTCGATACGTTCGTTGGCGTCGAGCAGCTGCTCGTCGCGCGCCGTGAGGCCGCGCCGCGTCGCGGCGAGATGCTCTTCACGCGCGCTGATCTCGAGGTCGCGGGCCTCGAGCGTCTCTTCGAGGGCGGACTGCGTGCTGCGCAGCTCGGCGTTCTCGGCCTGCACGCGTGCGGCGAGGGCAAGCAGCTCGCGCTGGCGTGCGAGGGCTTCGTCGAGGCGCTCGATCGTCGTGGCACGCTCGCGATCGAGGGTTTCGATCCGCGCGCGCTGCTGATCGATCTCGTTCTGTCGATCGTCGCGATGGGCCTCCGCGATCGCGAGCTCCGTGGCGCGTTGGTCGAGGGTCTCGCGCAGGCCGCGACATTCGTCCTGCGACTCCTCGAGCCTTCGCCGCAGGCCGACGACCTCGGCCCGAAGCGCACGCTCGCCGTCGGGAACGGGGCCGCTCGGGCTGCGCGTTGCTCGGAGCGCGGCTTCGAGACGCTCGGCACGCGCGTGGGCGTCGGCCCGGGCCGTATGGGCTGCGGCGAGGGCATCGCCCAGCTGATCGCGCTCGAGAAGGAGACCTTCGAGCTCGAGCTGCAGCGCCTCGGCATCCTTGTCGGGCGCCGGCACGCTCGCGCGCGTCGCGAGCTCGCGTGCCTTGTCGGCGAGCGCCGTCTCCAGAACGCGTGCGTTCGACTCGAGCTCGGCGATCCGGCGTTCGCTCGCCTCGAGGCGCTCGTGGAGGGCCGCGACGTCGATTTCGGAAGTCGAGTCCACTCGGGGTCCCGTGGCGGGTCCGACGACGGGCTGCGAGCGCTCGGCCTTTGCGGCTGATCCCGCTCCGGCTTCGAGATGCGCGACACGATCGGCGCGCTCGAGGAGCGCACTCTGGCGGCCCAGCGATGCGGCGCGCGGATGGATGTCCTCCCATTCGCGTGCGGGCATCTTCTGCGAATCCGAATCGGCGGCGACTGCGGGCACCGCGACGGAGCCGTCTGCGCTCGTTTCGATCGAGTCGGCATCGAGCTGCGCCGGCGCATCCGCCGGCGCGTCCGCGGCGACGGCGTCGATCGCTGCTTCCGGCGGCGCTTCGCTGGTTGCTTGCGGCTCGGGCGGCTCGATCGGGGCGGAGGGGGCGGGCTTCCGGGGCGCGGTTTTTCGCGGAGCGGGTGCGGCGTCTGCGGCGGGGTCTTCGTCGCCGAAGCCCATCATCCGCGCGAAATCCTTCTCGTCGGAGGACAAGCTGCGGGGGTCGACGCGCAGCGAGGCATCGTGGATCGGCGCGGAGACGCCGTCGGCGGCAGCTTGGTCTTCGGAGTCGGACATGCACGGGTATCCCGGAGGCGGCGGCCCCACCCGGGCTGCACATCGGTTGCGTTCCGGGGCGGCTTGACCGCGCCAGCTCGGGTGCGGCCGAAAGCCGGGTTTCTCCGGATCCTGCTCTACGCGTTAGTCCGGATTCGCCCCGCGGCGGCGGGGCGGTCCGCTCGCGATCCGGTCGGCCATG